>NZ_JBHIOG010000044.1:0-113596 GCF_042195435.1 Bartonella sp. CL162QHHD | reverse complement strand
AACGCAAGAGTTTGTTGATAACTACAAAAGCGCACTTGCCGAGTTACAAGGGCTTATACTTCCTAAATCAAAAACTGGTAAGCTAGTCGAAGGTTCATTCGCATGGCTCCTTAAACAGTATTTTAATAGCTCCAATTGGCATAACCTCGCTAAAGCCACAAAGAAACAAAGAGAATACACTCTTATGAAAGTGTGCGATACTATAGGTCACATTTCATACCAAGCAATCGAAAAGAAACATATCATAGCCGGTGTTGAACGGCGCAAAGAAACACCAGCAATGGCTAGAGACTTTCTACAATCCCTAAATGGGCTTTTTAAATGGGCAATTGAACAAGGACTTTTGGAAAGCAACCCTACTTTAGGTATCACAAGACCTCCTCTTAAAAATAAAGAGGGCTTTCCCGTTTGGACAGAAGAAGATGTTGAAAAATATTACCAACGCTGGTCACATGGTACCCATGAACGCGTTTGGATTGATGTTCTTTTATATACGGGTCTGCGTCGTGGTGATGCGGTCCGCATTGGCTGGAAAGACGTCAAAGATAATATCATTCACATCAAAACAGAAAAGAGCCAATTTAAAACAGATGTCTTTCTCCCAATTTTGCCAGAATTAGCCAAAACGCTTGAAGTTGGTCCTATTGGAGAAGAAACATTCATTTGTGGTAAACGCGGGAAAAAAATACCCAAAAAAAGCTTCGGAATTACATTTTATAATGCTTGTACCCAAGCAGGTATCAAAAAATCAGCGCATGGCTTAAGAAAATTAGCAGCAACACGCGCAGCTAACTCTGGTGCAACAGTATCACAACTCAAAGCACTCTTTGGCTGGACAAATGACAGTATGGCATCTCTTTATACCAAGAGCGCAGATCGCAAAAAACTCTCCCTTGAATCGATACAAAAGCTCCAAAAAAGTTAGGGATAGAGATAAAAAAACATAATAGAATCAATAAGCACCTAATCCCTTACTACAAATATAACTTTTTGATTTAATTATTATTTGTTACCGTTGCTAGAAATAACAATGAAATAATGAACTCAAATATTGATGAATGAAACGGAAGGTTTAAATTGAAAATATTAATTCCAGATGACTATCAAAAAGCCACCCTAACATTACAGTCTATTACAAAATTAATGAAATTGCATGAAGTGCTGGTTATAAATAATTTAGCTAAAGAATGTGATTTAGAAGATAAGCTCAAAGAGATAGATATTCTTATCTTAATCAGAGAGCGGACTATAGTTGATAGAAATCTTCTCCTGAAACTGCCAAATTTAAAATTAATCTGCCAAACAGGCCCTATAGGTTCACATATTGATATAGAAACTTGTAGAGACTTAGGAATTGAAATATTAGACGGTGGTGGAGATCCAACTTCTGCTGCTGAATTTGCGTGGCTCTTAATTATGTCTGCGCGTAGAAAACTCTGTAAATCTGTATCTGATATGAAAAAAGGACGATGGCAAACAACATTTGGCAACCAAATGAAAGGGGCTACTCTTGGAATATTCGGGTTTGGCCGTATTGGTAAAATGGTTGCTCAATATGCTCAAGCTTTTGGCATGTCCATTTTGGTTTATGGGAGCGAGCGTTCAACGCAAGAAGCAAAAAATTTAGGTTATCATTTTACGCATTCAAAAGATGAATTTTTTACACGTCCTGATGTTATATCCGTCCATTTACGTTTAAGCGATAAAACCAGAGAAATCATAAAATTAGATGATCTATTGAGCATGAAACCACATGCTATTTTTGTTAACACAGCGCGTTCAGCTTTGGTTGAAAAAGGGGCGATAGAAAAAATACTAAGTTTGGAAAATTCAACTTACTTTGCACTGGATGTTTATGACAGCGAGCCAGTATATGAGAGCAAATTATTGCAATCAGATAGAGTTCTTTGCACACCGCATCTGGGCTATGTGACTGAAGAAAGCTTTGAGAATTATATTGAAAAAGCTTGCCAAAATATAGCGTCTTTTATAAAGAGCGCTTAATGCCGGCTGAGCCAATGTTTGTAAAATTTATCTTATATCGCTAGCCTATCAAATTTGCACGACACATATTGGCTGGACAGATGACGCCATGTCATCTCTTTACACAAAGAGCGCAGACCGTAAAAAACTCGCTCTTGAAGCTATAAAAAAACTTCAAAAAGATGAGGAATAGAGGCAAAAAAACGTAATAGAATCAATAGCGAATAAAACCCTCACTATTAATATAACTTATTGACTTAATTATTATTGAGTATCCATACGGTGGTATTGAATATTCGGTTGAGTTAAAAAAATAGCATTTTCGCTGCTACCACATAGAATATTGACAATTCTTATGAACAAAAAGGGGTCTATTACCCCTAGACCATATTTAATCTTTAAAAACCTTCCTGTTGATAGACAAATTAATACGTCATCTAATCCTTATAATTTAGATGCGTCTTGTAAAAGTGGCTATATTAGCGAAAATTTAATTATGATGTTTTCTGTAGTGATCGGAGAGCCTTATTCAATTAAGTTTGAAGGCGAACATATAGTAAATAACCTGCTTTCTTTAGAGGATAATAAAAAAGATTATACAGAATTAGGATCTGAAGTTGAGTTAGATTTTCATACAGAAAATGCTGCACTAAAATTTATAACGGGTTTAAATTTATCTCCTAAAGGGATCCTTTTATCTGGTGTTCGCAATGATGTTGATGGCCCGTTAACGAGAATATCTGATGCACGTCTAGCTTTAAAACTTTTAAGTGAGGAGGATTTGAGGAGCTTAAGGGATAATTTATATATAATTAATGTTCCCTATAGATGGAGAAAAAATGGGGTAACCTCTACAAGTAAAGTGCCCCTAGTTCACAGGGACAGTGAATTCCCAGATATCAGCGCTGTTTTTTATCCTGGCATGTTAGAACCACAGTCAAAAAAGCCAAGGAAGCTTTAGATCATTTTTATGAAGCTATTAAGGCTGTATCTTTTGGAATTGATGTACCACTAAGGAAGATTATTATACATTGATAACAGAAGGGCTCTACACTCTAGAGATAAATTTTTTGGATCATTTGATAGTTATGAAAATCCAATGCGGTGGATTCAAAGAGTGTTGGTCTCTGCAGATTTATGGAATCATAGATATATAGAACAAATAAAAGAAAGAGTATTTGATTTTCAATGTTAATGTCCTGATAATGATATAATGTTGAGTATTATTCTGGTTTATATATTGACGATACATCTCATATGTATAGGTTTCTCCCGCATAATCAGATGAGGTTACTACCTAATTATAAGCTATGGTAGCCAATTGATTTTCTATGGCTGCATTTGATCTTTGTTATTTTTTCCCTTCCTTCAAGCCGCTAGGGGGATTCCCCTATCAAGCCCTTGAAAAAGCGATTTGGAGTAATTTCATAATGCGAAACCAAAACATAGTGACAAACTTTTCTATTGTTTTCACAAGTATGACGGTTTGCATGGTTGCCCCCTTCAAGCACAGTGGATTTTTTTCTTGCACGATGGAATCTTTCATATATGAGACAACATAATTAATTTATAACAGATAATTCAATGTATTATCTAAAAAATGCAACGAAATAGCTATTAATGTGAACATATGAATTAAAAAAACAAACATCGCGTACAAATAAATTCAAACATAATTGTGCACACGACTTATAACATTTTTTAGATGAACAAATAATAATACACCCCATGTCTTTAAACAAAGAATGAAAATCATAAAATGATCTCTAAGGATAATAGGAACTCTCCACAAAGAAGAGACAGAGATGAGGACTCCAAAGACTTCATCATCACTATCCTTCACCATTTTGTTAACATATTAATTTTATACAAGAATCTTTCCCTCGGAAGAAATAGCATTTGCAATAGCTTCTTCGCTTGCCTCATCGGGTAATAACATCTCATTATGAGCACATCCCGATGGGATCATAGGAAAACAGTTTTCTAAATGATAAACACGACAATCAAAAAGAACAGGCTTATCACAGTCAATCATCTGCTGAATTTTATCATCAAGTTCATCGGGTTTTGAACAATGAATTCCCACGGCTCCATAAGCTTGTGCCAATTTCACAAAGTCAGGCATAGATTCCGTATAAGAATGAGAAAGACGATTACCATGCAGCAATTGCTGCCACTGGCGAACCATCCCCATATACTGATTATTTAAAATGAAAATTTTTACAGGTGTGTCATGCTGAATAGCTGTTGCAAGCTCTTGAATATTCATCTGAATGGAGGCATCACCAGAAATACACACAACAAGCGCATCAGGATGTGCTATTTGAACACCGATAGCGGCCGGAAGACCATACCCCATCGTTCCAAGACCACCAGAAGTCATCCAATGTTTTGGTTCATCAAAATGATAATACTGTGCTGCCCACATCTGATGCTGTCCGACATCCGTTGTAATATAAGCGTTCGCATCTTTGGTAAGGGCATACAGCCGTTCAAGAGCATATTGCGGCATAATGACATCTTTTTTCTCCGCATATGCCAATGAATTACGAGCTTTCCAACGGTTAATTTGCGTCCACCACGCCTCACGGACTTCACTGTTAAACGCTGGTTGCTGTATTTTTAAGAGTTGCGTCATATCTCCTAAAACACAAGCCACATCACCAATAATTGGAACTTCTGCTTTTACAATTTTATTGATGGAAGAAGGATCAATATCAATATGAATAATACGCGCATGAGGTGCAAATGCATCAAGGCGCCCCGTGATACGATCATCAAATCGTGCTCCAACAGCTAACATGACATCACAATCATGCATGGCCATATTAGCCTCATAGGTTCCATGCATTCCAAGCATTCCAAGCCAATTTTTACCGGAAGCAGGATAAGCACCAAGTCCCATTAATGTTGAAGTAATCGGAAAATCCCCCAATTGAACCAAATTACGTAAAAGCTGTATAGCTTTCATCCCCGATGAAATAACACCACCACCAGAATAAATAATAGGGCGTTTTGCCTCAACTAAAAGAGAAACGGCAGATTCAATAGCCTTAATATTCCCTTTCAACGATGGAAAAGAATGTAAAGACTCCTGAACTTGAGGTGCTCTATAAAGTCCTGAAGCAAATTGAACATCCTTAGGAATATCAATCAAAACCGGCCCAGGACGACCTGATTGAGCAAGAGCAAAAGCTTCATGAATAATAGCCGCAAGATCATTGACATTTTTAACCAGCCAATTACGCTTCGTACAAGGCTTTGTAATTCCAACTGTATCAGCCTCTTGAAAAGCATTTGTTCCAATCACCGTTGTTGACACCTGCCCAGAAAAACAAACAAGAGGTATCGAATCCATAAGAGCATCTTGCAAAGGTGTCACAGCATTCGTTGCCCCTGGACCAGAAGTCACAAGCATAACCCCTACCTTCCCTGTGCTGCGTGCATAGCCTTCAGCCGCATGCCCTGCAGCTTGTTCATGGCGCACCAAAATATGCTGGAGTGTATCTTGGTGATAAAGAACATCAAAAATAGGCAAAACAGCCCCACCAGGATAACCAAAAATATGTTCAACGCCTTGATCTATAAGAGCCTGAACCACTATTTCAGCGCCCGACATTATTTTTCCATCTGCACTCTCTTGCTTTCTTGGATCATTTCTCATTTTTCCCACTCACCTACTTTATAGGACAATAAAAAAGCCCCTAACGGAGCCCATAAAAAAAGCCCCCAAAGGAGCCCATTACACAACACATACTGTATGATTACCCCCCATTATTCCAACGTATAAAATATATAAAAAATTCCTTGTAGACAGATTTCTAATTCCATTGATACCATTCGTCAATAAAAAATTATATTTTCTAAAAAATTTCTTTTTTACGAATTATCTTTTATCTTTCGAAAGTTTCTTTGCAAGGCTCCAGCTCTTTTATCAAAAAGTAAGCATCCATTCTTCATCAAATTGATTACGAAACCATGTCATTTGTCTTTTTGCATATCTCCTCGTTTGTATTTTCACCGCTTCAAGAGCACTCTCAAAGCTTCTATATCCATCCAAATAAGCCATAAACTCAGGTATACCAATAGCCTTCATTGCTGGTAATGAAGGGGAAAGTTTAAGTTTTTTCATAGCCACCACTTCTTCTAAAGCTCCTCTTTCAATCATAGAATCCAAGCGTTTATGAATACGTTCATAAAGCAAAGGACGTGGTGGCATGAGAAGAATTTTTTCGGTCAAATTCGGCGCAATGAGAGGTGTTGTTTTTTGTTTCTGCCACCAACTGAGCGTCTTACCGGTTGCATCATAAACTTCCAAAGCACGGACAATACGCTGTCTATCATGCGAAGAAATTTTTTCAGCAACAACAGCATCAATCTGCAACAACTGGCGATAAAGACTTTCAGGTCCCTCTTTATCAAGCAGCAAACGCCACTGCTGCCGCACAACATCTGGAACATGAGGGACTTCCGAAATCCCCTCTAAAAGAGCACGAAAATAAAGTCCTGTTCCACCAACAAAAATAACTGATCTTAAAGAAAAAGTAGCCAATAGCTTCTCGACATCATACAACCATTGCCCTACTGAATAGTTCAAAGTAGGACTCACATGACCATAAAGATAATGGGGAACAATCGCGGTGTCAGCCTCCCCCGGCCGTGCCGTTAAAATATTTAAAACATCATAAACCTGCATTGAATCAGTATTAATAATGAGAGCATTCTTTTCTTGAGCCATTTGCAAGGCAAGTTCTGACTTCCCACTTGCCGTTGGCCCTGCTATCAATGTAATTGTTCTTTGTGCCATAAATAGCAATTTCTCCCAATCAATAACTTATTGCAACATACAGACACCCCCAAAGCCACTATCTTCTCTCCATTATCATAGAGTAAATACTTCAAACAAAAATACGAACACAAATTCCCCTTAAGACAAAGCCCCTTATGAAACTTATAAAAAAGAAAAAATAGACTTAAGAACAACACCAAAGGAATTTCCAAGCATTTTTTGCTATCATAATTCAATAACAAACCACAGCTATAATAATTTTGTCCGTTTAGGCCATTAAAAACATACTCTTTGTCATCATTTATGAAAATAATACTGAGCTTAACCTATACAATCAAACAGCTTTATTTTTTCCTATAAAAACAGCATGCTACTCTGATTTATAATAGGAGATTCAGAAATTGTCTTCTTCACGCTCTTTTTTTATAACTATTTTTTCATCCATCACCAAGAAAGGTGTAAATATATATAACTAATTTAGTCTAATATGATTTTTCTCTGAGAGAGCTTTTTTCAAACTGAAGTGAAAAAACGTTCTCTATAGCACACAAAATACAATCACAAAGTGCTAAAATTCTCACTAGATACAACATTATTTATAATAATAATTGACTTAAATACAAAACATAGATCTCCTATGCACTATTTTAAAGCCTAAGCTGTTGCAAAGTTGGAAATCTAGCAAATCTATGATGGTAGCAACTTGTACTTTTATTTAACGCAAAAATAGAGCTGCCCAATGAATTTTATATTGCACACCCCATGCTCTCTATCGTGAAATGAATTTGAGAAATATTGGACATCACATGCCTAGCTTGCAAAATATCCCATATACTAAGGCTGATAAAAAACAAAAAATAATTTTTAAGGATCAATCCATTAGGAGCGTTACGAACCGTAACTCTCCATCTGGACGCGCTACAATAAATAGAGCATTTTTGCGTCCAGCTTCACGTAATTTATGAATACGTTTTTTAGCCTCATCAATTGTTGTGATAGAACTCTGATTGATATCAACAATCACTTCACCAACGCGAATACGCTTTTTATCCGCTGCACTATTTTGTGCAACAGATGTCACCACTAGTCCTCGAAGTTTATCCGAAATTGAATAACGATGACGCAAATCCTCCGTCAGTTCAGATAACGTCATTCCCATAAATTGCATTGTCACGTTTTTCGACAGATCTTGATTTTTTTTATCATCAACTTCTTCTTCTGTATCTTCATTTGGATCTGTTTCAATCAAACGTCCAAGCTTAACTTTTACTGTTTCTTCTTGCCCATTCCGTAAAACAGTAACATCCACCACCTTTCCTTCTGAACTTTCTGCAACTAAACGCGGCAAATCACGTGCATGCTTAATTTTGGAATTACCAAAAGAAAGAATAACATCTCCAGTTTGTAACTGGCTATTATCTACATTATTTTCTTCCGTCTGTTCTATTTTACCAGCCACCAATGCTCCCACAGCATTGTCCAATTTTAAACTTTTTGCAATATCCTCTGTTACCGGCTGAATACGAATAGCCAACCAACCACGTCTTATTTCTCCAAAATCACGCAATTGATTAATAACAGAAAGAGCCATATCCGATGGAATAGCAAATCCAATACCGATAGATCCTCCCGAAGGTGAAACAATTGCTGTATTAATGCCAATGACTTCACCATTTCTATCAAATAACGGACCACCAGAATTGCCCCGATTAATTGCTGCATCTGTTTGAATAAAATTATCATAGGGACCAGCATTAAGATCACGGTTACGCGCAGAAATAATACCAACCGTCACACTGCCACCAAAACCATAAGGATTACCAATAGCCATAACCCAGTCACCAATACGTGCTTTTTCTGAGTCACCAAAACGCACAGCTTTTAATTTTTTACTTCCTGCATCGACTTGAAGCAACGCCAAATCAGTTTTGCTATCCTTTCCAAGAAGCTTTGCCTTTAGTTTTGTACCATCCGTAAAATTAACTTCAATATCATCAGCATCAACAATAACATGATAATTTGTAACAATAATCCCTTTTTGCGCATCAATCACAAAACCAGACCCTAAAGAACGCACCTTTTGAAATTGACTATCTTTTTGAGCATCCTTGGGTGTAAAAAAATCACTAAAATATTCCTCCAGCAATGAATCTTTTGGGATAACGGGTACCGAGGTATTTTCATCCTGTTCTGTTCCTTCAACAGTCTGTGCCGTGGAAATATTCACAACTGTTTCCAAAAGCTCAGAAGCTAAATCAGGAATAGAAAGCAATGCCTCGCTTGTCTCTGCTCCCCAAGACAAACCTGACCCTGATAGAAACAAAGTCACACAAAAAACAACTCTTGTGATAAAAAACTTTAAAAACGTATTTTTACTCACGACACTTCTATCCATGACATGCCTTTAATCAAAGATGCAAAGAGCCCCACTAAATTTATCTACATAAAACCAGCACGGCTCGATACTCTCTACCACTTTTACCATAAAAGAAAATGGTCACAGATCATTCTTTTCATGCAAAATCTCGTATCTGCAATCCATTATTTTATCTATTCTCTCCCGATTTTGGATCAGTTTTACTAATGCCAGTATTCATTGTCGGTAAGAATGCTTTATTTGCCTGCGGCGGATTACGAAAATAGAAAAAGAAATCCTCATTTGGAGAAATCACCATCGGTGTTTTCTCTAAATTCTTGTATTGTTCCATCGCCAACCAAAAATCGTAAAAAGACGGATTAGCCTCCCTCGCATTCAATAAAAGACGAATACTTTCAGCCTGACCTTCACCACGAGTAATTTCAGCATCACGCTTTGCCGCTGCTACAATTTCTTCATATTCACGATTAGCTTCTGCTACAATACGATCTCGCTCTTGTTGACCACGAGCACGGATATTTTCCGCAGCAGCTTCACGTTCAGCTGCCATTTGCCGATAGACATCTTCTGAAACAGCATCAGTCAAATCGGTTTTACGAATACGCACATCAACAATGGTAATACCCAACGAACCTGCATCTACAGAAAACTGCTTCTGTACTTCAGCCATCATCGCGCCTCGTTCATCCGATAAGGCTGCTTTAAATTCTCGCTTACCATAAACAGCACGCAAAGCGTCAATAAACCGTGGTGCAAGGTTTTCACGTGCCGCAATTTGTGGACGCCCAGAAGCAATGCGCTGTAAAAACAACTTAGGATCTGTAATACGGTAAATAAAGAACGCATCCACCTCATAATACGCACCACCACGAACCTGTACAGATTGTGTAGGAACATCGTAACGCAATAACCGATTATCAACAATGATCATCTTATCGATAAAGGGCGCCTTGAAATAGATTCCAGGATTAGATTCTACCTGAACAATTTGTCCAAAACGCTTAATTGCTACTTGTTGACGAGGATAGACGATAAATACGGACATCCACAAAATCATCAAAACAAACACTATAGCACTAAAAACAAACAAAAAGCGAGATTGCTGCATAATTAATCTCCTCCAGAAATACGAGAATCTAAGAGTAACGCAGGACGCGCTGATGTTGCCTTTACTTTTTCCGATGACTTGCTACGCAACAATTCGTTCAAAGGTAAATAAGGCACCGCTGGAGAATTTGCCTGATCAAGAACCAGCTTATTTGGTGAAGAAAGAATCCGCCCCATCGTCTCCATATAGAGACGATAGCGAGCAGCTTCTGGTGAAATCGCAGCCTCACGAGCTATCGCCTGAAAACGTTCAGCACGCCCTGTTGCCTCTTCAACCATTTGTGCCTTTTCACCTTTTGCGATTTCCCGTGTGCGTGAAGCTTCACCATTTGCTAAACCAATTTTCGTAAAACGCACACGATTCCCCTCTTCAATCATTCTTCCACGTTCCTGCTCCGCCTGCTGAACAGAATTAAACGCAGCAGCAACCTTTGTCGGAGGAGCAGCTTCACTGATAGACACACGACTTATTTCAACACCAAGTTGATATTTATCTACAGTCAACTGAATAATCTTTCTGACGTCATTAGCAACTTCCTCTTTCTTGTCACGTAAAACATCATCAACCGGCCGCGAACCAATGACCTCACGCATTGCACTCTCAGCAACTTGGCGGACTGTTCCCTCTTGATCATTCACATTGAATAAAAACTGACTAGGGTATGAAATCCGATAGTAAACGGAAAAGTTAACATTAACGATATTCTGATCACTTGAAAGCATTAAGCCATCACTTTGTTGCGCCTGACCAGGCTTCCCACCAATCGCAATTGTTTTTTCCGTTAAAGGTACTTTCATATAGGTCTCAATTGGCCAAAAATGAAAATGCAACCCATCACCAATAATGCCTTCTTTAGGGATGCCAAAGCGCAACTCTACCGCTTGTTCATTTTGCTGAACAATATAAATTGACTGGTATAGCCAAAAAAACACAATAAGCAGAAGGAATAAAACAGAAAAACTGCTTCTCCCGAATTGTTTAAACTGATCCTGCCCTTTGCGCAAAATATCATTAAGATTAGGACCATTTTCGCCACCATTACCGCCACCAGAACCAAAGAGATTCTTAGCTGGTGTTTTTTTGTCACCACTGTTTTTATCGCCACTCCACGGGCCACCACCATTTTGATTTGTCCAGGGCATTATCACCTCTTTAACTGATTACCACTACTCGAACACCAACCATTTGCTTGATCTTATAGGGTGTCTCTTACCTCATTACAATACAACTGATAACCCCTTCCACTTCATATTACAAAAAATTATTTCCGCTCATAAACAACAAAACGTGTCGGATGACTATCTTTATCCCCTTTTGGAATATCTTGTGTTTGCACAATAGTCCACTTTTCTTTATCAAAAACAGGAAAAAAACTATCACCTTCTATAGAAGCTAAAACTTCTGTAAGAAATATTTTATCAGCCATATGCAACCCTTGTTGAAAAATTGCACCACCACCAATAATAAAAATTTCCTCTACATCATTTTGAGAAGCAACGCTTGTTGCAAGAGAACAAGCTTGCGATAAAGAGTGAGCAACAACAGCCCCCTCAGCACAAAAGGTACAATCACGCGTAATGACGATATTTGTACGCCCTGATAAAGGTCTCCCGATAGAATCCCAAGTTTTTCTTCCCATAATAATGGGCTTACGCAACGTCAAAGCTTTAAAGCGTTGCAAATCCGTCGATAAATGCCACGGCATTGCACCTTCACGACCGATAACACCATTTTCTGCAACAGCAGCAATTAAACAAATGGAAATCGTCATATTGCTACCGGCGCTTTAATATGAGGTTGTGCTTCATAATTAAGCAACTCAAAATCCTCAAATTGAAAAGAAAAAAGATCTGTTACCGCTGGATTTATGCGCATACATGGCAAAGCATTTGGTATACGAGACAATTGATATTTTGCCTGTTCAAAATGATTAGAATAAAGATGAGCATCTCCCAGAGTATGAATAAAATCGCCTACTTTAAGACCGCTTACTTGCGCAATCATCATCGTTAGCAATGCGTAGGATGCAATATTGAATGGAATACCTAAGAAAATATCCGCCGAACGCTGATAAAGTTGACAAGATAATTTACCCTCCGCAATGTAAAATTGAAAAAGACAATGACACGGAGGTAACGCCATTTCCTCTATTAATGCAGGATTCCAAGCTGATACAATCAAGCGACGAGAATCTGGCGTTTCCTTAATCATCGTTAAAAGATTGTTAATTTGATCAATATGGCGTCCATCAGGAGCAGGCCAAGAACGCCACTGATAACCATAAACAGGACCAAGATTTCCCTTTTCATCAGCCCATTCGTCCCAAATCGACACACCATGCTCTTTCAACCAAGCGATATTTGTATCGCCTTTAAGAAACCACAAAAGCTCATAAATAATTGAACGTAAGTGTAGCTTCTTTGTTGTCAACAACGGAAATCCTGCTTGTAAATCAAAGCGCATCTGATACCCAAAGATAGATCGCGTGCCAACACCCGTTCGATCTGTCCGATCAATACCCTGATTTAAAACATGAGATAAAAGAGCAAGATATGACTTCATAGGGCTATTATGTCCGATTCTTCTCATTATAGAAAATAAAAACTGTAAAATCCGTACAAACATAATTCAAATCTTTTTCCAAAAACATCTTACACAAGAAATTATCATGATCTGACTAAATTTTTGATGCAAAAGATAAAATACTATAGACAGCTTCTAAAAAAATGACATAAATGAACAAAGATGGATAAACATCAAATAAAGGGATCGACTATGGAAAAACAAGAAGCTTTAAAACCACATGATACAAGAAAACGTATCTGGGCTATCGTGTCCAGTGCATCAGGTAATCTAGTAGAATGGTATGACTTTTATGTTTATTCCTTTACATCTATTTATTTTGCATCACAATTCTTTCCCTCAGATGGCAATGTCGTTACGCAACTTTTAAAAGCGGCTGGTGTCTTTGCTATTGGTTTTCTTATGCGCCCAATCGGCGGATGGCTTTTTGGCTTCATTGCCGATCGTTACGGACGCAAACGCTCAATGCTTATCTCTGTTTTTATGATGTGTGGTGGTTCGTTCTTAATCGCCCTACTTCCTACCTATGAAACCATTGGAGTGGCAGCAGGAATTCTTTTACTTTTACTCAGAATGCTTCAGGGGCTTTCTGTCGGTGGTGAATATGGTACAACAGCAACTTATATGAGCGAAATCGCCCTCAAAAATCGCCGCGGATTTTTTAGCTCTTTCCAATATACCACACTGATTGGTGGTCAACTTCTAGCCAGTCTCGTTATATTCATTTTAGCGCTTTATCTCACCGAAGATCAGCTAAAAGCGTGGGGCTGGCGTATTCCATTTGCTATTGGTGGATGCGGCGCAATTGTTGCGATTTATCTACGCCGCACACTCCATGAGACAACGACCAAAGAAAGTCGTTCTAGTGCACAAGCTGGTAGTATTAGGGGACTTCTGAGCAACCACCGAAAAGCTTTTTTTCTAGTTATCGGCTTTACCGCTGGAGGATCGCTCACATTTTACACCTATACGACTTACATGCAGAAATATCTGATCACAACCACCGGCTTTGATAAACATACAGCCACAACTATAATGACTGCTGCACTCTTTGTTTTCATGTTACTCCAACCCCTCTTTGGTTCTCTCGCAGATAAAATTGGAACAAGAACTTCTCTCCTTATTTGGAGTGTCTTATCTATTATCTTTACCATTCCTGGACTTAATATGATTGGTAATACTGATAGTACATGGATTGCTTTATCAGTCATTACTGGAATGCTCTGCATTATGAGCTTTTATACATCTATCTCTGGCATTGTAAAATCAGAAATGTTTCCCGCTTCAGTACGAGCAATAGGAGTTGGGCTCTCTTATGCTATTGCCAACGCACTGTTTGGCGGTTCTGCTGAATATGTCGCGCTTGGATTAAAAGATCTTGGATATGAATCTGTCTTCTATTTTTATATAACCGGCATGATGATTATTGCATTCATTGCTGTTCTCTTAATGCCAGATGCTCGCAAAAAAGGGTATTTACAAGGAGACGATATTCATTAACCTTTAATGTTAACAAACAAGGGTTTCAACAAAAAAAGCAAAGCCCAGTATTCTGGGCTTTTTTATATTCTTTCCAATAGAAGTTTAAAGCTCACAGTTTTTTATCCCTTCAAACACTCTAAAGAAGCAATGTTCCCTCCTACACACGCCGCTTATAAAAACAAATGGCTTCATATTATTATGTAATAAATACTTCTTTTGCTGAATTTAATTCACTGAAGATAAAAAACGTTTGATTTATTTTAATATTCCCATTCCCACTCAACGTTGAAGAAAAGTGATTATCTTTCAAGAAATTTTATCAATAATAAAGATTACACTCATGATTTTGTTTAATACGTTCTTAATAGTACCCCCCTCATGCAAAACAAATCCTTTCATGAAAAATAGAAAATACCATTATATTATGAATTCGCACACTTTTTTGAGAAACATTTCTCAATGCACCCAACTCCATTTCACAACGACACCCGTGAATGACATAACGTAAAAGCCCCGTAAAGTATAAACATGGGCATCACTCTCTTTACACTTAATAAAAGTGCAAGCCGCTATCATTATACTATTGAGGAACTCTTAATATTGTACTCCCCCTTAACACTTAAGATCATTCCTAAAAAGTATTTTAACTGATACACCAACCTCGCATGCAATAGTCAATAACATCATTTTACGAAACAACATCAAGCATATAAACTAAAGAGTATCATATCTTCATAAGCACTCTGCATATGCAAATAATTCACAATCAAACAAAAAATAATATTTCCTTAAGGATAGTAAAAAGCGCATAATTTACGCAATATAACAACACCATAAGCCCAAAACAGCACTGATAGCTCTAGAAAAAATCTTTATGTTTCCCTGAAAAATTATCATGGTACAATGGCGTTTTTATAATGCACATCGTAAATAGCTTTAAAAAGAAGAAAAGTTATAAATCTAAAAGGGGAATACTTCATGAATAATCAAACAACTTTAGACCCACATGATACAAGGAAACGTATTTTTGCTATCATGTCCAGCGCATCAGGAAATCTGGTAGAATGGTACGACTTCTATGCTTACTCCTTTGCATCGGTTTATTTTGCCTCACAATTTTTTCCTGAAGATGAAGATATCGTTACACAACTGTTAAAAACAGCAGGAATCTTTTTTATTGGCTTTCTTATGCGTCCAATTGGAGCATGGCTCTTTGGATTCATTGCGGATCGTTATGGACGTAAACGCTCAATGCTTATTTCTGTTTTTATGATGTGTGGTGGCTCTTTTCTCATTGCCATACTTCCTACTTATAAAACCTTGGGAATAACAGCAGCATTCCTTCTCCTTTTTGTCCGTATGTTTCAAGGACTTTCCGTTGGAGGTGAATATGGTACAGCAGCAACTTATATGAGCGAAGTTGCACCCAAAAATCGTCGCGGGCTCTTTGCTTCTTTTCAATATGCAACAACGATCTCAGGTCAACTTCTCGCAAGTTTTATAATATTTATTTTAGCCCTTTACCTTACTGAAGATCAGTTAAAAGCGTGGGGATGGCGTATTCCTTTTGTGATTGGTGGCTTTGGAGCAATCGTTGCAATTTATCTGCGTAGTTTGCTCCATGAAACAACAACCCACAAAAGCCGCTCTGAAAAACATGCTGGTAGTCTTCGAGAACTTTTTCGCAATCATAAAAAAGCTTTCTTTTTGGTTGTTGGCTTTACAGCTGGTGGATCACTCACATTTTATACATACACTACTTATATGCAAAAATATCTGATCACAACCACCGGCTTTGATAAACAAACTGCAACAACGATAATGACTGCCGCCCTCTTTATTTTTGTGCTACTCCAACCCCTTTTTGGTTCCCTAGCCGATAAAATTGGAGCAAGAGCTTCACTCATTAGTTGGGGGCTATTATCCATTATCTGCACTATCCCTGTACTTAAAATGATCGGTAATGCCCATAATCCATGGACAGCACTCTTAATCATTATTGGAATACTCTGTGTTATGAGTTTTTATACGTCCATTGCTGGTATCATAAAAGCAGAATTGTTCCCTGCTTCAATCCGAGCAATTGGTGTTGGATTTGCTTTTGCCATTGGCAACGCACTCTTTGGCGGTTCTGCCGAATATGTAGCGCTTGGATTAAAAAATATGGGATACGAATCTGTTTTCTTTTTTTACATAGTTGGTATGATGGTCATTGCACTCATCTCTATTCTTCTTATGCCCGATATAGATAAAGGAGGATATCTCGATAAAGACGATAGACTTCATTAAACTTATTTTCTGGATAAAAAAAAAGCCCAAGAAATTGGGCTTTTTTTATCTCCTCTCCATCCTAACAAAGAACGAAAATTCTGCCCCGCATTCGTCTTACAAACAACTCAGTTTCTCTTAAATTGTCTATAGTTACTGCCCTCTTTATGTAATTTACTTGATAAGATTCTATAGGCAAGCCCTACCCTAAATATTTATCATGATATCTGAAAAACACCTCATACGGAAAACCTTATATGAGCCTTACCTCCCCCTCCTAAATAATGATGTGTGGTGATACAACAAGATAAGCAAGGACACAAAATCCCCTTTTACATTATTTAAGCTTTATGAAATGTCTTCAGTTTTTGGGCTTTCTGCTCATAAAGACCATCTCTTCTATAATCTTCCGGTATGCCAATAATTGCATTCTTCTCATAAAGTTTAAAGGTATCTTGATCTACTTTTCAATGTTCTCTCCCTTTAAATGCAACGTGATAACTTTTTATTCTATAACACAAGTAAAAATCTTAAAACGAATGACAACATAACTCTAATAAATCATCTTAAAGAGTTTCCCTAAGAAATTATTATAATACAATTGAATTTTTCTGGAAATCATAAACAATTATGTTTAGAAAATATAAAATATAAATCCAAAAGGGGAACAATTCATGAAAAATGAAACAACTTCAGCATCACAGGATGCAAGAAAACGTGTTTTTGCTATTATAGCAAGCGCATCAGGAAATCTCGTAGAATGGTATGATTTTTACGTTTACTCATTTGCATCAATTTATTTTGCATCACAATTCTTTCCCTCCGATGGTGATACGATTACGCCACTGTTAAAAACCGCGGGTGTGTTTTTTATTGGCTTTCTTATGCGCCCTATTGGAGCTTGGTTTTTAGGATTTGTCGCCGATCGTTATGGACGTAAACGCTCGATGCTTATATCCATTTTTATGATGTGTGGTGGCTCTTTTTTCATCGCCATACTTCCCACCTATGAAACCTTAGGAATAACATCAGCAATCCTTTTACTTTTAGCTCGAATGATGCAAGGACTTTCAGCGGGTGGTGAATATGGTACAGCAGCCACTTATATGAGCGAAGTTGCTCTCAAAAAACATCGTGGGCTTTTTGCTTCTTTCCAATCAGCCACCCTTATTACAGGTCAACTTCTTGCCAGCTTCATTATATTTATTCTAGCATCTTATCTCTCTGAAGATCAGTTAAAAGCATGGGGATGGCGCATTCCTTTTGTGATTGGTGGTTTCGGGGCAGTGATTGCGATTTATCTGCGTCGTTCTCTCCACGAAACAACCACGAAAGAAAGCCGCTCTCACAAACACTCTGGCAGTCTTAAGGAACTTCTCACCAAGCATACAAAAGCCGTTGTCGTAATTGCATGCTTTGCATCAGGAGGATCACTCACATTTTACACCTTTACGACTTATATGCAAAAATATCTAATCACAACCACCGGCTTTGATAAACATACCGCAACAACGATTATGACAGCTGTACTATTTATTTTCATCCTATTCCAACCCATAGCTGGTATCATAGCCGATAAAATTGGAACAAAAACTTTACTTATCATTTGGAGTATACTCTCTGTCATCTTTACATTTCCTGGACTCTGGATAATCGGTAATACGCATAGTATATGGGTTGCCTTTTCCGTCATTATTGGCTTGCTCTTCATTATGAGCATGTATACATCCATCTCTGGTGTCGTCAAATCAGCAATGTTTCCCTCTTCAATACGCGCATTAGGCGTTAGCATCTCTCATGCCATTGGCAACGCCTTATTTGGTGGTTCTGCTGAATACGTCGCGCTTGGATTAAAAAAGTACGGTCATGAATCACTCTTTTATTTTTATATAACCGTCGTGATGATCATGGCATTCATTGCTCTTCTCTTTGTCCCGAGTATGCGTAAAGGAGGCTACCTCCAAGAGGATGAAAAACATTAACCCTTTTTATCAACGAAAAAGCCCAAGAAATTGGGCTTTTTTTATCATTATCACAAATTTAATATTGTTTAAATTTTATGAAGTGCATTAAGGTGCTTAGCAACTAGATAATAAAAAGTCAGTCGACTTTTTCTACGCTCTCCAGACATCATCTCAGCCACTTTTGAAACAGCCATTTTAGCACTCTTCTCATCGGCTTCTAAAACATCTTGAACCCATTTTTCAACACGTTCTAACTCTTTTGGATCCGATGTAGCAACAAGCGCTGCATCCTGCTTTTTCATCACTAAAGCTAAACGACGGCTAAGTCGTTCTACTGCTGCTTCATCGGGATTTGAATCATATAGTTTAATATCTGCTAAATTATTTGTCATTTTGCATCATCTCCTCTCCAAAAATGAGCGGACTATACTTTACAGCCGCATCATATAGCTCCATAAATAATTAGAGGATTAAAAATATTAACAACCCCCCCTTTTCCTAAGACTGTTCTTCATCTATATTTAGAGGGCTGGTTTACCAGCTATGGTAATAAATGGACGGTGAAATAAACCTATTGGACCCGGGGGCGGTACCCGGCGCCTCCACCAAAATATAAGAAACCAAAGTTATATTTTGGTGGGGGCGAAATAGGATCGACAAGGGTGTAAAGATCGCTCTTTTACTCGGCATTGTACCACCGTTATCGGGCTAAATGAGTAGTTGCAAATGACAACTATGCGGAAGCACGTCTCGCCGCTTAAGGTGGTGTGAATGTTTCAATTTGAGCCTTAAACCGTCGCAGGTTTAAGCGGGGTTCGGAGGCACCTGGCAACAGAAGCCTTCACTTTTTTAAATGTTGTTGATTGATCTTTCAGACGTTATCAGACATTATTTACCATAGAGTTTCGTATTTATTCGATTTATTGAGGTGCATCGTAGAAAAAATACTGCTAATTTAAAATATATTCTGTCACACAATATCAATACGCCCCATTCTGCTACGTGAAATAAAAGGAATAAACTTCGATGGTTAAAGATCAAATCCGTTACGATATTCTCGTTCAGGATGCGCTTCGTGGAGTTATCCGTAAAGTTTTATCGGAAGTTGCCAAAGCAGGTCTTCCGGGAAATCATCATTTTTTTATAACTTTTTTGACAAATGCCCCAGGCGTTAAAATTTCTCCTCGGCTAAAAAATCGCTATCCCGAGCAAATGACAATCGTCTTACAACATCAATTTAGAGATCTCAGTGTTTCAGAAACAGCTTTCGAAGTAACCCTCTCTTTCAGGGAAATAACCGAAAAGCTCGTGATTCCTTTTACTTCCATTCAGGTCTTTTATGATCCTGTAGCAGCATTTGAAGCAGCATTTGATCTGCCCTCAAATCTGACCTCTGGAGAAAGTGAAAATTCAGAAAATACCTCAACTACGCCCATTACCTTATCAAACAAACAAAAAATAGAAAATACGCTTACAAAAGAACAAAATCTCAGTACAAACAAAGAACCTTCAAATAACGATGCAAAACAAAGTCAAAGTGCTGATGTTGTCTCTTTAGATTCCTTTCGGAAAAAATAATTTTTCTCATGACTGAATTGATTAATCTTCGCCAATTTCGAAAACAAAAAAAACGTACAGAAAAATCTCTTCGTGCTGAGCAAAATCGTTATCGTTTTGGACGAACAAAAACTGAAAAAAATTTTGAGCAACAAAAATCTTTAAAAACGCAAAAATTTCTTGATCAAAATCGTTTACGAAACGACGAATAAAGGTGGAAAAATGCACGAAAATAATTCTATCGATTGGTCAAAAGTCATTCCACGAAAGATATCTGTTCGCGTTGATGGACACGCAACAAGCGTCTCTTTAGAACCACCATTTTTAGATATTCTAAAAGATATAGCCCGCCAAAAAGGACAATCTTTAGCCTTTATTATCACCGATATTGATAGCAAAAGACCACAACAAGTAAATCTTTCGGCTTCGTTACGCGTTTATGCCCTTCAAAGCGTTCTCACCCAGCGCCTTTAATGTTTGTGCTTATTTTTTTACGTTCTCTTTCTGTCTGTTTAACTGAAACTGTTGTGACTTTTTAAGAGAAGTTTTTTTAATCTAGAACTTCAATAAAAAAAAGACTACAAAAGAGAGATAATGAGTAATTTTTCTGATCACACCATACCTTTCTTTGAAGAAGATTCCCCTCCAGACCATGATAAGAAGAGCTCTGGTTTTTTCTCCCATACTCTAAAAGAACAAAAATCATATAACACAGATTATTTAGAACAACTCAATCCAGAACAGCAACAAGCTGTTATGAATACTGAGGGACCTCTTTTAGTTCTTGCAGGTGCTGGTACAGGAAAAACGCGCGTTTTAACAACCCGTATTTCTCACATTTTACGCTCTGGACTTGCCTCTCCTCAGCAAATACTTGCTGTCACTTTCACCAACAAAGCAGCACGTGAAATGAAAATACGTATTGGTGAACTTATTGGAGAAGTTGTTGAAGGTATGCCTTGGCTTGGAACCTTTCATTCCACTGGCGCTAAAATTTTACGCCGTCACGCAGAACTTGTTGATTTAAAAAGAAACTTTACAATTCTCGATAGCGATGATGTTCTTCGACTTTTAAAACAGCTTATTCAAGCTGAAGGATTAGACGATAAGCGTTGGCCCGCACGAAACCTTGCCATGATGATTGATTCTTGGAAAAATCAAGGACTTTCACCAAAACATATCTCAAAAAGTGATGCTCATTCCTTTGGTAACGGCATGGGACGTGAACTTTATCACAATTATCAAAATCGATTAAAAGATCTTAATGCTTGTGATTTTGGTGACCTTCTACTTCATTCTATCTCTATCTTCCAACATAATCCAGATATTCTTCGCGAATATCATTCTCAATTTCGTTATATTCTTGTCGATGAATATCAAGATACAAATACAGCACAATATCTTTGGCTTCGCCTTTTGGCCCAACATCCTCAAGGTCAACATGTTAATCTTTGTTGTGTTGGCGATGATGATCAATCCATTTATGGATGGCGTGGTGCAAAAGTCGAAAACATATTACGTTTTGAAAAAGATTTTCCTTCTGCTAAAATTATTCGTCTAGAACGCAATTATCGCTCAACATCCCATATTCTCAAAACCGCCTCCCATCTCATTGCTCATAATGAAGAAAGGCTGGGAAAAGTCCTTTTTTCTGCTCAAATAAAGAGTGAGGAAGAAAAGGTAAAAATTCATTCAGCATGGGATTCGGCAGAAGAAGCACGAGCAATCGGAGAAGAAATCGAACGCGCACAACAAACCGGTCATGCATTAAATCATATGGCTATATTGGTACGCGCATCATTTCAAATGCGTGAATTTGAAGATCGCTTTGTAACACTTGGCCTTAATTATCGCGTCATTGGTGGTCCTCGTTTTTATGAGCGAATGGAAATACGTGATGCCATGGCTTATTTACGCGTTGTTGTCCAACCTACTGATGATTTAGCTTTTGAGCGTGTTATTAATACACCAAAACGCGGCATAGGAGATGCAACCCTGCGCATTCTTTATGAGAGTGCACGTGCACGTGCTGTTCCTCTCTTTTCTGCTGCCGCTGACATCATTGAAACAGATGAATTAAAGCCTAAGGCGCGCAGTGCGTTACGAAGCCTCATTGAAAGCTTCCGCCGCTGGCAAAATATGCTTCAAGACACTCCTCATAGAGAACTTGCCGAGATCGTCCTTGATGATTCTGGTTATACAACCATGTGGTTAGAAGATCGCTCACCAGAGGCTCCTACAAGACTAGAAAATCTTAAAGAAATGATTCGTTCCATGGAACAATTTGAAAATCTTCAAAGTTTTTTGGAACATGTTGCACTCGTTATGGAAACGGAAAATAATGAAAATATGGATGCAGTCAACATCATGACACTTCATTCAGCCAAAGGACTTGAATTTGAAACAGTTTTCCTTCCAGGTTGGGAAGAAGGACTCTTTCCCCACCAACGCTCATTAGATGAAGGTGGACGTTCAGGATTAGAAGAAGAACGGCGCCTTGCTTACGTAGGTCTAACAAGAGCAAAAAAACATTTGCATATATGGTTTGTATCTAATCGAAGAATTCATGGACTTTGGCAACCTGCTCTTCCCTCCCGTTTTCTAGATGAATTACCAGCAGAACATATAGAAGTTGTAGAAATGGAAACATCCTATGGTGGTTATGGAAAATCTTCCTTTCAACATCACGATTCCTTTTATACTGACTATGCAACAGCAAGACAAAAGCGTGCACAAAAAAACAAGAATATTGAAGGGAAAGTTATCTCTCAAACAATCTCTCATGCACCATCAGATTTTTCTGTCAATGATCGGATTTTTCACATAAAATTTGGTTATGGTCATATTACAGCAATAGACGATCATAAATTGACAATAATGTTCGAAAAAGCCGGAGAAAAGCGTGTACTAGACAATTTTGTAAACAAAGCTTAATTACAAGTAAACCACGATCAGTTTTTTCAAGAAACCACTTTATTTTATTCTGAATGTCATTTCCATTTACGAACAAAGGCTTCAATGGGCAAATTTTGCATATCAGGCAATGCGTTGTGAATTTTATCAAGCGGCCAATCCCACCAAGCCATATCTAAAAGGCATTCTATCACATTATTGGGAAAACGCATCCGCAACCGTTTAGCAGGCACCCCAACGACAATCGTATAGGGCAAAACATCTTTCGTTATAACAGCGTTCGCGCCAATGATAGCGCCATGACCAATTGTCACCCCAGGCATAATAACCGCACCATATCCAATCCACACATCATGCCCAATAATAACACGTTTTGCACAACGCCTTTCACGAAAACCACTATCTAATGCCATATAACGAAAATATTCGTTTGGACGATAGGTTATTTTATGCGTTGAAACGCGCTCCATAGGATGCTCCAACGCATTCATCCGTACATGAGATGCAATAGAACAAAAACGCCCAATATCGCTATAAATAGCCTCACTATTACGTTCTAAATAAGAAAAATCTCCAACGGTTACATCCCGTAAAATCACCCGCTCATTAATTTCCACATAGCGCCCTAATTTACAACCATGCAGCCGTGCCGTCGTATGGATACGAGGCTCACTTTCATGAAACCGAAGATCGTTCTCAATATTCATGCATCTTTCACCAATGTTTCATCATAGATATGGAAAGACATACCAATCAAGCCAATAAAATCAACCATGAAACACACATTGCAAAACAAACCTGCCGATGTTACAATTTCTCGATCTATTTAAGAGAGTCAAACTATGAAAAATGTAATACGCATCTTGGGGCTGACAATCATATTTCTTGCAGGTGTTTTTATTTATGATACGCTGACAAATAAGCCTTTAGGTGATAACTTTACTCTCACTGATTCTAATGGAAAAAATATTACTGAGGCTGATGTTCGAAGCAAGCCTTCAATAATTTTTTTCGGCTTCACTATGTGTCCTGAAAGCTGCCCTACCACACTGGTGAATCTTGATCGATGGCTTACAGCCCTTGGGCCTGAAGCTGATAAATTAGGTATATGGTTTGTGACTGTTGATCCTGAACGAGACACACCAAAAGTACTCCATGATTATCTCAGTAATTTTAACAATAAAATTGTTGGCATCAGCGGAGATCCTGAAAAAGTTCATAAAATGGTCAATTCTTTCAACATCGTTGCTGAAAAAGTCCCTGAAACAGATGGAAACTATACATATAACCATACAGCAGCAATTTTTTTACTCAAAAAAGGTGGAAAATTAGCTGGCGTTATCCGTTATGACACGAAAGAAAGCGATAGCGAATTAAAAGATGAAATCGCCATTGAACGGTTAAAAAAACTCATCTTAAACTAAAAAAACCGATCAAAAGAAAGAACAGCATGTCGCAACAAATTCGCCTCTATTATACTGCTTCTAAAAATGAAGCAGAACGGTTCTATACCCTTATAGAAACAGCCTTTGATGAAGAAGGTTATCCTCTTGCTCTTACAGAGATAGATGAACAAAATGCTGTATATGAACTTTCTCTATATGTCGATCAAGACAATCAAGAGAACGCATTGAAACGTTTTGCCAAAATTCTTTCTATAGATTTTGATAAAATTAATATGGAAGTTTTACCCAATATTGACTGGGTACAAAAAAGCCTAGAAGGACTAAAACCTGTGCAAGCCGGTCCTTTTTTCCTTCATGGAAGTCATAATAGAAGCGATATTCCAGCCAATGTTCTCCCTATTGAAATTGAAGCTAATCAAGCTTTTGGCACCGGACATCATGGAACAACAGCCGGTTGTTTAGAAATGATTGCCAAAGTCATGAAACACGAAAATCCCCAAAATGCCCTTGATCTTGGTACTGGGAGCGGTGTACTAGCCATTGGCATAGCAATGCTCAAACCAATTACTGTGCTTGCATCCGATATTGACCCAATTGCTGTTCAAGTTGCACAACACAATATCGAATTCAATGGTGTCAAGGAATATGTTACAGCTGTCACAGCAACAGGTTTTGCCCATGATGCAATTGCATCACGAACCCCTTTTGATCTCATCGTTGCCAATATCCTTGCTAATCCGCTTATTGAACTTGCGCAAGAAGTAGTAAAAGCACTTCAAAAAGGGGGATCACTTATACTCTCTGGAATTCTTGAAGAACAACATGCCCATGTTTTGGAGACTTATATAAAACAAGGAATGAAGCATATCGAAACATACCACCGGCAAGGATGGGTTACAATACATCTGAAATAAAATAAAAGAAAAGGACGTCGTTATGTATCAATCTTTTGAGGCGACAACAAATCCTGCTTATGCAGCAGAACGCATTTCTTGCCTTCGTAAAGAACTCGATCACCTTGGACTCGATGGTTTTCTTGTTCCGCGGTGCGATGAGCATCAAGGAGAATATGTCCCCCCTCATGCTCAACGCCTTAGCTGGTTAACCGGCTTTACTGGATCAGCTGGGATTGCACTGATTTTAAAAAACAAAGCCATCATATTTACAGATGGGCGATATAAGCTCCAAGTTCGCCAACAAACTGATCCTGATATTTTTAATTATGAAGATCTCATAACTTGTCCTCCCTCACAATGGCTTGAAAAAAATGGTCAAAAACTTTCTATTGGCTTTGATCCATGGCTCCACACGATTGCTGCCACCGATGCATTGAGAAACGCATTAGAAACGAAAGCAGGTGGAAAACTTGTAGAAGTTCAACATAATCCCATTGATTTGCTCTGGCATAATCAACCAAAATTACCACAATCTGCCTTATCAATTCACCCTCTCAAATATGCTGGGTGCGATACAGATGAAAAACTCGCTTTGATTTACAAAGATATACAGCAAACTCATGCAAATGCTTTTATTTTTACAGACCCCTCTTCCATTGCATGGACATTCAATATACGGGGCAATGATGTTTCCAACACGCCTTTTTCCCTTTGTTTTGCTCTCATTCCACTTAACGAAACACCAACCTTATTCATTGACAGCAAAAAACTTGGTGTAGAACAGAAACAATATCTGGAACGTTATGCAAAATTATATGAACCAGAACAGCTTATTCCCAAGATCAAAGAGTATGTTCAAAAAGGGACCGTGTTTGCCTTAGATCCACAGCTAACATGCGAAAAATTACGAACTGTTATTGAAGAAAAAAATAGCTCTTTTATCACACTTACCGATCCTGCTGCTCTACCACGTGCCATTAAAAATGACACAGAACTCAATGGCGCACGCAAAGCGCATCTACGCGATGGTGTTGCCCTAACCCGTTTTTTTTCTTGGTTAGATAAACAAATACCAGGGTCAATAAGTGAAATTTCTGCTGCTCAAAAATTAGAAGAATTTCGCATAAATACAGCAAACGAAATGGGAGAAAAACTTAAAGATCTTTCTTTTGATACAATTTCAGCAGCAGGAGAAAATGGCGCCATTATTCATTATCGTGTAACAACACAAACAAATAAACAACTCAATGCTGGTGAACTTTATCTTGTTGATTCAGGTGGCCAATATCGTGATGGAACGACAGATGTCACACGTACAGTAGCAATTGGGAATATTGGAGAAGAAGAAAAACGCTGTTTCACTCTTGTTCTCAAGGGCATGATTGCTCTTTCAACTGCTTGCTTTCCCAAAAGAACCCGTGGACAAGACATTGATATTCTAGCACGCATTGCATTGTGGAAAGCTGGTTTTGATTATGCTCATGGCACCGGTCATGGTGTTGGGTCTTATCTTTCTGTTCATGAAGGACCACAAAATATTTCCCGCAAAGGATGCCAAGAACTCATCTCCGGTATGATTCTTTCAAACGAACCAGGATATTATCGCGAAGGTGCTTTTGGTATCCGTCTTGAAAATTTGATGATAGTAAAGCCAGCACAAAAAATTGATGGTGGAGATATAGAAATGCTCTCGTTTGAGACACTCACACATTGCCCCATTGATCGACGGTTAATCCTTCCAGAGCTTTTGACACAAGAAGAACGGCAATGGCTCAATGATTACCATGCGCGCGTTTATCAGATGAATGCACCTTACTTAAATGAAGAAGATAAAAAATGGGCAAAAGAAGCAACAATGCCCCTTTAAATCAAGCAACCTATAACTTTTACCCTTTCTACAAAAACAGCACCGTCTTTTTTAGAGAAAAATATGTACTTGCGTCAGGAAATACAAAAAATATTTCTACAAGATACTTCACGTTTTTTCTGATATGGCAAACACTGACCTAGGTGAAGCAGAGTGAGATACGCCTGCACGTGGTTAATGCTTATTTTGGGTATTACCATCTAGACACTACCATATCCCTAGTTTCTTTATATGGAAACTCTCGTTATATTTTGTAATCCTTCGCATCGTATTTCTAAAACACCTATTATAACCAGCTTATTACGCTGTTTGGATTCAAAAATTCTGCATATTTATTCGAATAAATTTTACCTTTTTGTTTGCTTCACAATGATAATTTATATTATTTTAATTCTTGAATCATTTTCAATAGTTGTAATTCATTATAATACATATTGCTACAATAAAATAGAATCTGCTATGAAATAAAATTAAGTTAGAATTAAAAGAAGGAGCATACTGATAACATCAGCGTTAAAGTTTTTTATTTATTTGCATAGTTAACAGTAAAATATTATTTTCTAGACTATTACTTACTGTTGAAAAAAAGTTACCCACAATATAGATAGTTTCCAACTACACAGTATAAAAACAACATATATGGAGGCATGTGTTTTGACCTGAATGTGTTATTCAGCTAAAAATTAACAACAATAACAGAGGATATGAAAAACTAGATAACACAAAAACAGTCACGTAAATAAAGAAGATTCAAACTCTCTACAGAGTTTTACAAATGCTCTGAAAAATACACAATAAAACGTGTGTCTTATAGCTTGTTAGTTAACAAAATCTTAAGCACAGATCTTAGTAATCTATATCCTTTCCTTATCCAGTATTTTAGAAATAAAGTGACTATCCTAATGCGTATAATTTTATTTTGTTCCGTAATATTATTATTTGGATGCTATATTGGGCCTTCTGTATTGAAGGAAATTACTAAATTTAAGCGAATTCCTATTGCTTTATTTTCTGAAAATCAAGTCATTACTCCAAATCAGTACGATAAATTATACGAAGAGTACGTAAAGACACAATATCCTGATAATATATACGAAGAGCGCCTAGAAATTGCAAAAAAATATCTGGATAATAAGAGTTATGGTGTATATCATGTTCTAAGCCCTGGGATGGTAGTACTAATTCCTGAAAATATAAATCTTATCCATGCGAAAGTTGTTTGGTGTGCATGCCTTGTGGACTTATTACAGGGAGAGTACAATAAAAAATTTCCAGCATTATCCCTACCTACCTACATACATAAGCTACGTTCTCAATATAATTGGAAAGAAAACGATTTCATTTGGGCAAAAAATTTGGTCATGAACTCGACAGATCCAATGTTTAGATACGCACGAATGATATTTAATTCTGAAATATTCTCAATCCAAATACTAGCTCTAATAAACGAAATTTCCTATGCTGAGAAATTTGAGAGAGATGAAGGAAGTCAGGAAAAAAATTATGCTGCTAGACGCATTAGCGAATATCCGAAATTTTGTAATGAAATTGGACAAGTGTACCATCTAATAATGCCTGATAAGTATAGGTACCAGTAATCTTTTATAAATTCAACATAATAAACAACTCGCATTTATATTCCTTATTCATTTATAGCGGAATGTTTTATTATATTTTGTAATCTTCCGCGTTACATTTCTATTACGGCATTTTGGATTAAATTCTACATATTTGTTCAAAAATTTTACCTTTCTTCACAGTAATAATTTATATCTTTTACTAATAATAACCTTGCATATTCTTCATCATAATAGTTTAAGTTTAATATTTAAGTTCAACGTTAATTATTTTAATAACTTAATAAATATCAAAGTATATGGCGCTCTATTTTTGCAAAAAACAGCTCCTATTATCCCCTTTTTGATTTCATCCCCCCAAAAAATGTAAGAAAGATAATCATATCAACAGTATACGATCTTCTGGGAAACACCCTTTAAATATTATGTTTCTCAATCAGCTGTAGCCAAACCTCTTCATCGATAACCTCAACACCTAATTCTTCAGCTTTAGCCAATTTGGAGCCCGCTCCAGGTCCTGCAACAAGAAGATCTGTTTTTTTAGAAAGTGAACCAGATGTTTTAGCCCCTAATCGCTCTGCCAATGCTTTTGCTTCATCGCGTGACATATGCGACAAAGTTCCTGTAAAAACAATGATCTTCTCCGCTATTGGTGAAGAATCTGCTATGATAGGCTCTTCATCAAGAGGTGTTACTTCTTCAAGCAAAACAGATAAAATCTCACGGTTATGCGCTTCTTGATAAAAATCAACAATTGCGCTCCCTACCTGTGGTCCAATTCCTTCGATATTGGTAAGCTCCATCCAAGCCTCATTTCCTTCTTCATTTTTCTTATCACATGGCATAAGTGCTTCCATAGCCGCGGTCTCAAAAGCTGTATAATTTTTATAAGCACGTGCAAGGCGGCGTGCATTCACTTCGCCAACATGACGAATCCCTAATGCAAACAAAAAACGGCTCAAAGGAATTTCTCGGCGCGCATTAATGGCATCATACAATTTCCGCACTGAAACAGTACCAAAACCTTCCATATTTTCCAAACGTATCAAAGATTTTTCTTGGCGCCGTTGTAACGTAAAAATATCGGCTGGTGTATGAATACAAAGCGCTTCATCTTGAACATGGAAAAAGAACTCCACTTGTTTTTTACCCAAGCCCTCAATATCAAAAGCATTGCGTGAAACAAAATGACGAATACGTTCAATCGCTTGTGCCGGACAAATAAGCCCCCCTGTACAGCGACGCACGGCTTCTCCCACTTCACGAACAGCATGACTCCCACAAGCTGGGCACAAATGAGGAAAAATAAAAACAGCAGCATCTTTCGGGCGTTTTTCAATGATAACATCAATAACTTGAGGGATCACATCACCAGCACGTTGTACAATCACGCTATCGCCTACACGGATATCACGTCCTTCACGAATGGGCTCTCCTTTATGACCAATTCCCTTAATATAATCCTCATTATGCAAACTAGCATTGGTCACCACCACTCCACCAACAGTAATAGGCGTAAGACGTGCAACAGGTGTCAAAGCTCCCGTGCGACCAACTTGAATGTCAATATCTTCCAAAAGCGCTATCGCTTTTTCTGCTGGAAATTTATGGGCGATAGCCCAACGCGGCGAACGAGAAACAAACCCCAAACGCTTTTGGAGCATCAAATCATTAACCTTATAAACAATGCCATCAATATCATAGCTTAAAGAATGACGGCATTCTTCGATATCGTGATAATACGAAATAATTTCTTTTACTGTCTTAAAGACTTTTGTTAATGGATTGATAACAAAGCCATATTCTTTTAGCTTTTTCATCATCTCCATTTGACTTTCTGCCAATATTTCACTCACCTCACCACAAGCATAAGCAAAAAATTGAAGTTTTCTGCTAGCGGTTATCCGTGAATCAAGCTGACGGAGTGAACCAGCCGCCGCATTTCGAGGATTGGCAAAGGTTAACTTGCCCTTCTCTTGTTGGCTGATATTCAGTGCTTGGAAATCTTCCCGCCCCATATAAACTTCACCGCGAACCTCAATGATATCAGGAAAATCACTTTGTAAAACTTGTGGAATATCAGCAATTGTTCGGGCATTTGCCGTCACATTTTCACCGACAGTTCCATCCCCACGCGTTGCCGCACGCACAAGCCGCCCCTTTTCGTAGCGTAAAGACAAAGATAAACCATCAATTTTTGGCTCCGCTGTTATTTCCAACACTTGTGTTTCTGGAAGCCGTAAAAAACGACGAATACGCTCAACAAATTCACTAACATCTTCAGAGCTAAACGCATTATCAAGTGAAAGCATAGGCTGTGCATGAACAGATTTTTCAAACTTTTCAGAAATTGGTGCCCCAATTTTATGTGAAGGAGAATCAATACGTATAAGCTCTGGAAAAAGAGCTTCAATTTCTGCATTACGGCGGCGCAAAGCATCATATTCTGCATCAGAAATTTCAGGCTGATCATCACGATTATAAAGCACATCATGACGTGCAATTTCTTTTGCCAACCACTCTAATTCACGTTCTGCTTCAACAGCTGTGAGATTTTTATCTGCATCTTTGTTCATAAAATCTATTCCAAATTACAAGCACTGCCACAAGGATTTCCACACGCATCCTCATCAAGTGAATCTCAATAAATTCAAGCTTTCCAGTATTTTTATCGCTGACTAATTACCTTTATGCTAGAAGCTTTTGAGCCGCTGCACGCGCTTCTTCAGTAATCTGTTCTCCAGCCAACATACGGGCAATTTCTTCTGCACGCTCATGCTCTTCCATTTTATGAATCGCAGTAACAAAGCGTCCTTTATCATGACTCTCAATTTTTGAAATAAGAAAATGACCATGCGCTTTCGATGCAACCTGTGGAGCATGCGTAATAGCGAAAACTTGGACATGTTCTGATAAGCGTTGCAACCGTTGCCCAATAGCCGCTGCAACAGCCCCCCCAACGCCTGTATCAATTTCATCAAAAATCAGCGTCGGTGCTGATCCTCGATCAGATAAAACAACTTTTAATGCCAGCAAAAAACGAGATAATTCACCGCCAGAAGCCACACTAAGCATGGGACCGGCCCGTGAGCCAGGATTTGTTCGCACCCAATATTCAACACGATCACATCCCTCTGCACTCCGCTTTTCCGTATCACTTTGCATTTCAACAATAAATTCAGCCCTCTCTAATTTCAATGCCGGTAGCTCAGTCATCACGCTTTCAGACAAGTTCTTTGCAACCTCTTGACGTTTTATTGACAACGCTTGCGCTAACATATCATATTTTTTTTGTGCTTGTCTTGCCTCATCTTCAAAGCGTGTCAATATAGTCTGAGCCTCTTCAAAATCAGCGAGTTCTGCATCCATTTTATCGCGTAACTGAATCAATTCATCCGCTGAAACTTGATATTTACGAGCAAAACCCCGAAGAGAAAAAAGACGCTCTTCTATCCGTTCCAATTCATCAGGTTCAAAATCTAATGCTCGTATTGCCGTCTCAATACCTTCTTGTGCTGTTGCAAGTGCATGCAATGCCTCATCAATAGATTTCACCACTGGTACAATAAGTTCTTGCGCCTCAGGAATTTTCCGCTCCAAACGCCTCACCAAATTAGAAAGTACTGGGATTGGTGATTTTTGACCCGTTAAAAGATCATCCGCTTCTTTAATATCTGTCGCTATTTTTTCTAATTTAAGCATATCAGCACGACGAAGAGAAAGAGCTTCCTCTTCACCAACTTTAAAATCAAGCTTTTCAAGCTCTTCTACACACGCACGAAGATAATCAACCTCACGTACGGCACTCTCTACTTTAAGACGCTGCCGTTGCAAACGCTCCTCAAATTCACGCCATGAGTGATAACACTGACGCAAATTTTCCACTTCATCTTCAAGACCACCAAAGGCATCTAATAATTGGCGATGTGTAGCAACATCAACAAGCGCACGATCATCATGTTGTCCATGGATTTCAACCAGCAAACGGCCAACACTCCGCATCAATGCAACACTAGACACCTGATCATTGATAAAAACACGGCTACGTCCATCACTTGATTGCACACGTCGTAAAATAATATCACCCTCATCATCAAGACCATTCTCACGAATAAGTTGACGTGCAGGATGTGAAACAGACACATCAAAAACAGCTGTGACCTGCCCGCGGTCAGCACCATGACGCACAAGCGAAGCATCACCCCGCCCCCCTAGAGCAAGTGATAAAGCATCAAGGAGAATAGACTTCCCCGCACCTGTTTCTCCAGTTAAAACCGTCAACCCCGCCGTAAAATAAATATCAAGCGTTTCGATCAAAACAATATTATGAATCGAAAGCTGTACCAACATAGAGAATCAACGTACCCTCTTCTTATCACCACCTAAAGCATTTGAGATCCAAGAAGATTTATGCTCACGTGGCGATATTTTATTCTTCTGCAAGAGATTATAAGAAAATTTATACCACTCACTTTTGGGATAATTACGTCCTAAAATAGCTGCTGCCGTCTGTGCTTCCGCCGTTAAGCCGAGAGCAAGATTAACCTCAGTCAAGCGGAAAAGCGCTTCTTCAATTTGATTTGTATCAGAATACTCTTCAACCACGGTACGAAACCGTCTACTTGCCGCAAGGTAACGCCGCCCCTCTTCATAATAACGGCCAATCTGCATTTCTTTACCAGCCAGCTGTTCGCGACCAAAACGGATTTTATCCTTAGCATCCTTGACATACTCAGAATTAGGATAACGCTCTATAAGAAGCTGCATAGCAGCAATAGCACGTTTCGTATCACGTTGATCACGTGTAACATCAGGAATCCGACGGAAAGAAGAAAGACCAATAATATAATACGCATAAGCCGAGTCAGTCGACCCTGGATAAAGAGTAATATAGCGTTGAGCCATACTAATTGAATCATCATACTTTCCGAGTCGATAATTAGTAAAAGCACCCATGACCAAAGATTTACGCCCCCAGTCTGTATAAGCGTACTGTTTTTCAATCTTCAAAAACTTCTTCGATGCATCCCCAAGCCGCCCACTTTCAAGGCTAGCAAGCGCCTGATTATAGAGAACATCTGGTGGCTCTATTTTCAAAACATAAGCAGATGGATCAAGGGTATTTTTCTCTTTAAAGAGACATCCCGCTAACATACAGGTGCTTCCTAAAAGTACCACCCCCAATATCTTGCGTACAATGTTAGATTTTCTATATGTCATATTTCCAATGCACACATGAGATTTTTTCATAGTTTTTCCGGCCTCCAGAGAATATCACCTTGTAGCAAAAACAATTTATTAAAGTTTTTATACCATATCACTTTAAAATCCACATAACCAATTTAGCAGTTTAGGTCAATCATCCCCTTAAAAATCAAATAAACGATAAAAAAATCTTGTCAATTTTCTTTTACTCTTTCTCTAAAAAGCTTTTTTGGTAATATGATTCGTCTGCCAAAACAGCTTTCACCAATTGCGCATTAATTCTATGCCCACTACAATAAGAACGAAATAATCCAATAAAAGGTGCTCCCAGCAAAGCAGTATCACCAATCGCATCAAGCATCTTGTGCCGAACACATTCATTCTCCCAATGAGGACCATCGGGATTTAAAATTTTATCATTAAGGTCGATAACAAGAGAATTTTCCAAAGAAGCACCTCTCGCCTTTCCAGAAAGCCTTAATTCTTCCACGTCTTTGATAAAACCAAAAGTGCGCGCACGTGACAAATCATCCCTAAACCCTCGTGTGGTAAGATCAAAACTGAAATGTTGCTTACCAATAGCAGAAGAAGGAAAAGAGATCGTTATATCAAAACGACGTCCATCGAATGGCAAAAGCTCTGCAACACCATGAGATCCTTCAACTCGCACCGGCTTTTTTATAATGAAATAAGAACGCAACGCATTTTGCTGTACAATACCAACATCTTCAAAAGCTTGGCAATATAGCCACGCTGAACCATCCAAAATAGGAATCTCATTATGTGACACTTCAATAACAAGATTATCCAAATTATAAGCAGCAATTGCTGCCATCAAATGTTCAATTGTTTCAACCCTTACATCTCCATCTCCAAGTACTGTTGATAATTCAGTTTCTCCTGTTTGCGATGCATGAGCTTGAAATATTTTCTCTGTTCCGTCTAATCCACAACGCTTAAAAACAATACCACACCCAACATCCGCTGGACAAACCTTTACCACTGACAAACAGCCACTGTGAACGCCAATCCCCTTAAATGTTACTGCTTTTTTAAGAGTAGACTGATATTTTGGTACTAAATTCATCATAATCATTTTATTAAATTGCTTGTACATCTTTTAACAAAATTTATAAAATTATAAAGAATATTCATAGTAAATAATAAAAAAAAAAACCGCTTATAATAAGCGGTTTTTTTTAAAACAAAGTATTTTATCAAAAAAACAGCAATATATTTTACTGTATAATTTTTGACTGATCATTAAAGAAATAATAATTTTTCTTACTTTATCTCACTTTTCATCAATTAATTTGCCTGACGACGTAAAAATGCTGGTATTTCCAACTGATCTTCTTCACTTATAAAAGTACGTTGATCTTGTGGCACCTGAGGGTGCAGCTCACCAGAACGACGTGGAACATACACAGAAGCATCTTGAGAAAGCGCCTGAGAATTTTTATTGTAAACATGAGACTCTTTCTGCTGAGATGATCTAACAGCAGGCTCCAGCCTCGCTTCTGGCTCAGCTTCTTCACGATGTGTCAAGCTCTGTTTCAAACGCTGCCAAAGATTACGAGGACCTTGATCAGTCACAAATGTTCTTTGACTTTGTCCATGAGCAACAGGAGGAAAATCCTTTAACTCAGGCATACGCATTGGAGCGCGCGCTTGCATTTGTTGCATTTGTTTTGGTTGCACTGGCTTTTCTTTTTGCTTCACAACCCCTGTCATCTCATCAAGAACATGTGCTGTTGCCTCCATACTCACAGGAGCCGTCATCGCCTGTTGAGAACCACGGCTTACTTGCATACGAGGCACATTGGATCTCTGTTCCTGAACAGCATTTGAACCATACGCAACAGCATTCGTGGCACTTCGTGTCGTCATTGATTCTGCAGGTTGTGCAAAAATTTGACTTTTGGGACGGAACTGTTCTCCGGTTGATTTACCCTTCTCTATTTCAAGTGATTCGATTACTTCTACCATTGACTCAGAACGCAGAGGCGATGACTGAACATGAAAAGAACTGTGTGACGTTCCAGGATCGCTCTTGCGTATTGAAGAAGCAGGTCTTTGAATCTGAGGATGAGAGGACTGAACAACATCACTAACTTCACGATCAATACCGGTGGCAACCACAGAAACACGAATAACACCTTCCAATGACTCATCATCAATAGCGCCAAAGATCACATTCGCATCAGCATCCACTTCTTCACGAATACGATTAGCAGCTTCATCAACCTCAAAGAGAGTCATATCACGACCACCCGTAATAGAAATCAATAAACCACGCGCCCCACGCATAGAGGTATCATCCAACAGTGGGTTTGCAATAGCAGCTTCAGCCGCAGCCAAAGCACGCCCATCACCAGATGCCTCACCCGTTCCCATCATGGCTCGCCCCATTTCGTGCATAACAGAACGAACATCAGCAAAATCAAGGTTAATTAAACCCTCTTTAATCATCAAATCCGTAATGGAAGCAACACCAGAATAAAGCACTTGGTCAGCCATAGCAAAAGCATCAGCAAACGTTGTCTTATCATTTGCAATACGGAAAAGATTTTGATTGGGTATAACAATCAATGTATCGACAGACTTTTGTAATTCTTCAATACCAGCCTCTGCCGTTTTCATACGACGTGCGCCTTCAAACTGAAACGGCTTTGTCACAACACCAACAGTCAAAATACCTTTTTCACGCGCTGCGCGAGCAACAACGGGAGCAGCTCCTGTTCCAGTTCCTCCCCCCATACCAGCAGTAATGAAAACCATATGAGAGTCTGCAAGATGATCAATAATTTCATCAATACATTCCTCTGCTGCCGCTTGTCCAACTTCCGGCAAAGCCCCAGCACCCAAACCTTCTGTCACAGCTGCCCCAAGTTGGATAACACGTTCAGCCTTTGACATAGCCAAAGCCTGTGCATCCGTATTTGCAACAACAAAGTCAACTCCCTGAAGACCAGCATTTATCATATTATTCACGGCATTCCCGCCACCACCTCCAACACCAAAAACGGTAATGCGTGGCTTCAATTCCGCGATATCTGGCCGATGCAGATTAATCGTCATTTTCTTTTCCTTCTCATAAGACACCGCAAGCCAAAGCGATGAAATTTATCCAACTAGACTTAACTAAAAACTCTCACGCAACCACTCACCAACACGCTGAAAATACCCACGCGTGCCCATCGATAAATGATTTCCTGCCGCCTGCATTGTTTTTTCTTCAAAACCCACCAATTGCGGATAAATTAACAACCCAACAGCAGATGTAAACGCCGCCCCTTTTGCAAGAGAAGGAAGCCTCGAAATACCTAAAGGCCGCCCGATACGAACATTTCTTCCTAATATAGTACGTGCCATTTCTGGCAATCCTGTTAACTGGCTTGCTCCCCCCGTCAAAATAACACGTTTACCAATGATGTGACCAAAACCAGAACGATTTAAACAATCACGGACCATTTCTAAAATTTCTTCAACACGCGCACGAATGATACGCCCAAGAACCGCGCGAGGATATTGAGTTTCACGCTGTTCACTCCCAATTTCTGCTACATTAATCATTTGCCGCTCATCAGCACTTGTTAAAAGTGCTGAACCATAAACAACTTTTAAACGTTCCGCCTCTGTTAAAGACATAGAAAATCCGCGCGCAACATCAAGAGTGACATGATGCCCCCCAACAGCAAGAGCATCCGCATGAATAAATTTTCCTTCAAAAAACACTGAAAATGTTGTTGTTCCACCACCAAAATCAATACATGCAGCCCCTAAATGCGCCTCATCATTCATCAAGACAGCAAGACCACTTGCAAAGGGAGTAGCAACCATTGCTTCAACACTCAAATGTGCACGATTAATACAAGTTTCTAAATTACGCAAAGAGGCTGTTTCTGCTGTTACCACATGCACGTCAACACCAAATGTTTCCCCTGCCATGCCAATAGGATCAAAAATTCCTTTATCTCCATCCAATACATAAGAAACTGGAACTGAGTGCATAACATGACGTTCAGCATCAAAGGCTTTACGCGAAACATCTGAAAAGGCCATACGCATATCACGCTTGGTGACTTCACGACCATTCAAATGGACCTTTCCATTAATCAAAGCACTTTGTAATCGACTTGAGGAAAAATTCACAATCACTGAATCCACCACCAAACCCGCCATTTTTTCTGCCGCATCAACAGCCAATCTTATTGATTGTTCTGCTGCAAACATATCCATGACAACACCGGATTTAATACCACGTGAACGCTGCACTCCAAAGCCTAGAATTTCCGTAGAATGTGTACGACCATGTAAATAGTGTGCATGCTTCAAAGGACGCAAACAAGCAATAAGACAAACAATCTTACTTGAACCGACATCAAGTACCGTTAAAAAACGTGTTTTACGCCCCTTCAAATGATGTGATCTGAGTAGCATCATAGGCTTCCTGCCTTTCGCGCTTTTAAAATACGTTCTTCTTCTGCTACAGTAGCATGATAACGCTCCAACGTTTCATCTGATAAAGAAACAGTAATTCGATCAGCAAGACGTAAATCAACACTGAGAATATCGCGAGATAAAAGATCTTGCATTGTACCGGACGAAAAAAGAGAAGAAAGCCTTTCAAGAGCACCATTTTCAGGCAACATAACGCGCATTCCATTATTCAAAACAAGATCCCAACGTCGATCACCTACCCGCACAAAAGCACGAATACGATCATATACTTCCGGATAGACTGACAGCGCTTGAATAAACACTTTAGCAGCATTTTGTGCCCCCTGCCCAACCACAAGAGGTAAATCCCGAACAATTTCCCCTTTAAAAGGCACAATGACACGACCTGTATGATCAACAATATCCATTATGCCATCATGTTGCCAAATGGCATAGGGTTCACGCTCCACGATGGAAATGCGCATTTTATTAGGATAAATTTTCTGAACATTAGCCGATTGCACCCAAGCCTGTTTTTCCAAAAGAGAACGCGCTCTTTCAACATCAAAAGTGAATATAGAAGGCGCAACATCAAGTTTTAAAATTTTAAAAATATCCTGCTTTGCCAAGCGCTTATTACCGCTTATATCAACATGAGTGACCACAAAACTACTATCCAATATGATCGTGTTTACGATCACAGTCATCTGACCACTTGATGAAAGTCCATAAAAAGCCGTAACAAAGAAAAACCATACAACAGCAAAAGAGCCAAAATGGCGTGGAATGTGAATATTAACAAAAACAAACTCAAACATAAACCGAAGAAAACGACGATAAAGACGTGGCAAAGCCGGCACTGAAAGCACCTCCATCGGAACATTTGTTTTACTAACATTCAACGCATACATGATGCGTCCTCCACCATCCATTGAACAATATCGCCGTAAGTACGGCCGCTCGCTTTTGCAATATCAGGAAGAAGAGACGTCGATGTCATACCGGGTTGCGTATTAATTTCAAGCCAAACCAACTCTCCCGTTTTTTCATCAAAACGAAAATCAGAACGGCTAACACCTCGACACCCTATCGCCTGATGGGCTGCTAAAGACATTCTTTGCACACTTTGGTAAATATTTAGTGAAAGTTGTGCAGGACAAATGTGAAGAGAACCACCCGTTTTATATTTTGAGTCATAATCGTAGAATGGAAAGTTTTTATCGGGAAGAATTTCACACACATCCAGCACTTCATTCCCCAAAACAGCACAAGTCAATTCACGACCAGGAATATATTTTTCAATCATCACCTCATCGGCATATCCCCACTCAGCTCCCCCAATATTATGCGGCGGTACAGCTTCATTTCCTTGGACAATGACAACACCAAAACTTGATCCTTCACACACAGGTTTAATTACATAAGGAGGCTCCATGGGATGCGTTCGGCCCAAAGCAAAGCGGCTCATGATACGAGAAGGAGCAACACAAACCCCAACATTTGCAACGATAATTTTTGCACGTCCCTTATCCATTGCCAAAGCAGATGCCATCACGCCAGAATGAGTATAAGGAATTTTTAAATATTCAAGAATCCCCTGAATCCGGCCATCTTCACCAAATGGACCATGCAATGCATTGAAGGCAATATCGGGCTGCAACTGTTCAAGAACAGAAGCAATACGAGCATCAACATCCACGCGGCTCACGCGATACCCCTGTACCTCTAGAACATCAGCACAAGCCGCCCCTGAAGATAAACTTACAGACCGCTCAGAAGAAAAACCTCCCATTAACACAGCTATATGTTTATCTTTCATAATAAATCACCCTCTTTCGCATACTATATGTAGTCTATATAGAATACATCAGCACCATATACAGGAAAAACAAAGTTTATCCTTGCGAATCAATAACCTAGCATTTTGCATAATGAATCAGACTCAAAAGCCTGATGCAAGAGATTCTTTGTTAATTTATTGATTCTTAATAGAAATTTTTTATTATCTCTTTGAAATGACTCAATTTTTTATTTTCACTTTTTTAGTGAACAATAAATCAATGAAATGGATCAAAAGGAGAAACACTTCGACCACGCTCAAATTGACCAATACGCTCTATTTCCCATTGTAAAAGGTGGGCTGAATTTGCAAAAACACGTGCACGCACTGTTTCTCCCAATGCTTCAAGATCATATCCTGTTGCTTGCCCTGTATTAATCATAAAATTACAGTGCATTTCACTCATTTGAGCGCCACCAATCCGTAAACCACGACACCCTGCTTCATCAATCACGCGCCACGCAGATCCATTCCCAGGATTTTTGAAAGTTGACCCCCCTGTTTTTTCACGAATAGGTTGCACTGTTTCTCTGTGGAGGGCAACTTCATCCATAGCAGCACGAATATCATCTTTATTGCCGAGTTTTCCTTCCAATAAAGCAGCCGTAAAAATAAAATCTTTAGGAACATCACAATGGCGATAGGAATAATGCATATCTTTCACACTCAAGATATGACGTTGCCCTTTACGATCCAGCGCATAGACCTCGACAACACGCGCTGCGGTTTCAACACCATTCGCACCAGCGTTCATTTTGAGAGCTCCTCCAAGACCTCCAGGAATACCATGATAAAAATGAAAACCTGCAATCTCAGCTTCTAAAGCGGCAGCAGCTAAATGTTTATCCGCCGCACCAGCACCAACTAAAAAGCCTTGTGGAGAAACCTGCTTCACTTGCCCAAAACTTTTTGGCGAAAGACGAATCACAACACCAGGAACCCCCCCATCACGCACCAGAAGATTAGAACCGATACCGACAATTGTTACAGGAACAAATTCAGGCAAATTTTGAAGAAAGAGAGCCAAATCTTCTTCATCAACAGGCTGATAAAAAAGCTCTGCCAATCCGCCCGTGCGAAACCACGTTACCTTACGCATCTCAACATTAGGTGTAAGTTTTCCTCTCACGCCACCCAACAATGGTTGCAATTGCGCCAATAGCGCCTCACCATCAATGTGCTGAAAATTTATCATGACCATCCAATACCGCTAACTGATGAGGCAACGCACAAGCCCATTGTGTGATATTGCCAGCACCAAGAAAAACAACATAATCCTCTGCCTGAGCAAATTTTGAGACAAGAGACACAACATCTTCCAAACCATGTATCAAGCGCACATCACGATGACCCGCCATTTTAATATGCTCTACCAATTCTTGAGAACCAAATCCTACAATAGGCTCTTCACCAGCCGCATAAACGGGCGTAATCAACACTGTATCTGCATCATTAAAACAAGCAGCAAAATCATCAAATAAATGATACAAACGTGAATACCGATGGGGTTGTGCAATCGCAATAACACGCCCTTTTGCACTCTCACGTGCAGCACGCAAAACAGCCTTTATTTCGACAGGATGATGTCCATAATCATCAAATATTTCAATGCCACGCCAACTTCCTGTTCGCGTAAAACGCCGTTTTACTCCGCCAAATTCTGCTAAGCCCCTTTTTATAGCTTCATTTGAAATGCCAAGTTCATGCGCAATAGCAATCGCCGCCGTTGCATTGGCAACATTATGCTGCCCTGCCATAGGCAAAAGCATATTTTTCAACTCAATCTTTCTTCCTGTTTTGCGTGAGCGAACAAGAACATCAAAATGCGTTTTTTGACCATCCATCGAAAGATTAAGAAAACGAACATCTGCTTGTGGATTTGCACCATAAGTGATCACCCAACGATCATCAATACGGCCCGCCAATGACTGAACCTCTGGATGATCAAGGCACAAAACAGCAAAACCATAAAAAGGAACATTTTCTACGAATTGCCGAAAAGCCTCACGCACAGCATCAAAACTTCCATAATGATCCAAATGCTCAGCGTCAATATTAGTAATAACAGCAATATCAGCAGGCAGCTTTAAAAATGTACCATCACTTTCATCAGCTTCAACAATCATCCAATCGCCATCTCCTGTACGAGAATTCGTACCATAAGCATTAATAATACCGCCATTAATCACCACTGGATCAAAATGACCAGCATCAAGAAGGGCTGCAACCATTGATGTGGTTGTTGTTTTACCATGTGTACCACCCACCGCAATTGCACGCCGAAACCGCATCAGCTCCGCCAGCATTTCTGCACGTCTAACAAGCGGTAAATGTCTTTCCTTTGCAGCAATATACTCAGGATTTGTTTTTTTAACGGCAGTAGAAAAAACAACAACCTCTGCATTCCCTAAGTTTTCAGCACAATGACCTATATGAACGTTAATTCCCTTTTTCCGCAAACGTTCAACATTTGCACTTTCAACTTGATCTGACCCTTGAACTTTATAGCCAAGATTATAAAAAACCTCCGCAATTCCACTCATACCGATCCCCCCGATTCCGATAAAATGGATAACGCCTATATCAAGTGGCATTTTCATTTAAAAGCTCCTCTTTTATATCTGACAACAATCGCCCTGCAATTAAGGATTCAGCCATATCAGCAAGGCAACGGGTTGCATGAGGTTGCCCAACTTTTTTTGCAGCAAGCGCTTGTTTTTCCAATAAATGGGGTGCACAACAAGCGTGCATTAAAAGAGAAAAAAGCTTTTGTGCATTCAAATCTTTTTCTGATACAATTTGCGCACCACCTACACGAGCAAGCAGAGCTGCATTGGCAGCCTGATCATGATCTAAAGCATGGGGATAGGGAACAAGCAAAGCAGGTCTACCAATCACCGCTATCTCACAAACGGACGAAGCCCCAGCGCGCGACAAAATAAAATGAGCATGTGCCATACGTTCAGCCATATCATCAAAAAAAGGAGCAACCTCTGCTTGTACGCCCATATCACGGTAGATTTTGATCAACCCTCCTGCTTCACCGCGAACTTGCTGTACAATTCGTAAACGTTTACGGTTCTTATCATCGAATAAAGCAATAGCTTCTGGAACAATATGTGAAAAAGCAGAAGCCCCTTGGCTACCTCCAAAAATCAAAAAATTAAATGGCTTTTCCCCCTCTGAAGAATGATAAGGAATTTTGGCCGCCTTCAACACAGCCTCACGGACAGGATTCCCCGTCAAAAGTATTTTATGAGCATAAGCGCCATTTGGCGACAACAAACCACCAGCGATTGCACGCACAAAAATTGCCAACACCCGATTGGCACGCCCCATAACAGCATTTTGTTCATGAATAAATGTCACACGCCTCGTTAAAGCCGCAATAAAAAGAGGAGGAAAGCTCGGATACCCCCCAAATCCTCCAACAAGAACAGGACGTAATTTATAAAACAACGCCAACGATTGCCCCATTCCCCTTAGCAAAGACCAAAACGTCTTTATCAGAGCAAAAGGATGACGTCGTATAAACGTTGCCGATGAAACGATATGAATATGCTCTTCATCAAAGCACCGAACAAAAGGTCGTGCTCTTTCATCTGTTATTAAATGAACATCATATCCACGCTTCCTTAATTCAACAGAAAGGGCTTCAGCAGGAAAAAGATGTCCACCTGTACCACCAGCCACCAAAACAATAACTTTTTTATCACTCATAAGGGGTATCCAAGACAGAAGAGGAAGAAAAAGCTGAAAGGCGTGCTTCTGGCCAACGACGTGTTAAACTAAGCAAAATGCCCATTGAAAACGCAATCGCCACCATCGAAGAACCACCGTAAGAAATAAAAGGCAATGTCATGCCTTTTGGAGGAATTAAGTGAAGATTAACAGCCATATTAATAGCTGATTGAAAGCCAATCATCATTGCTATGCCAGTAATACCAAGACGTATAAAGGAATCACGTGTATTCATGGCTATATACAATGAACGCATAACGATAAAGCCAAACAGCATCATAATTAATAAACAAAGAATAATACCATATTCTTCAGCAGCAACGGAAAATACAAAATCTGTATGGCTATCAGGAATGATACGTTTTACTGTTCCCTCCCCAGGACCTTGCCCAAACCAACCACCATTCAAAATAGCCTCACGTCCTACATCCACTTGAAAAGTATCTCCTTCACCTGTCAAAAAACCATTGATCCGCTCGCGCACATGATGCAGAAAAAAATAAGCTAAAATAATTCCTACAACGCCTAAAATGAGAAAGAGAAAAATAATAGTAAGAGGTACACCAGCAATAAAAAACAGCCCCCCCCATGTTGCACTTATTAAAACTGTTTGTCCAATATCAGGCTGCAAAACCAGAAGCACACAACAAATGCCATAAAGTACAATCGCTAACGTATAACCTAGAATTCCCCTCTTGCGTATCTGTTCCGAAAAAAGCCAAGCGGACATAACCACAAAAGCTGGCTTCATAAACTCTGAAGCCTGTACAGAAAAACCAAATAGCTGAATCCATCGCCGTGCTCCCTTTAATTCTGGACCAAAAAATAAGGTTGCAACCATAAGAGCAAGCGTTACAATGAGCAAAAGAGCACATAAACGACGAATATTAGAAAGCGAAAAAAAAGAAATGGTAACCATCGTAAAAAATGCTAAAATGCTGAAAATGATATGCCACCGAACAAAATAAAAACTATCAGCAATTCCGATTTTTTTTGTAATAATGGGGCTGGCAGCAAAAGACAGCATAATGCCAATTCCCATTAAAATTAAACAAGCTGCAAAGATAGAGCGATCAATCGTCCACCACCAATTAGCAATTGGATCTCTATCTGCACGCGTCACCATGATATACACACCTTATCCATTTTATAAATTGTCTCAAAGTGATATGGGTTCCCAGCCTGTTTAACAAACACTTTAAAAACTAAATTACACAAAAAAAGATTCTGGAGTCTTAACGCAAAAATATTTTTTATAATTGATGCTTTTTTTATTGTAACTGCATCACAAAAGAGACAAATGCTTCGCCTCGCATTTCATAATTTTTAAATTGGTCATAACTTGCACAAGCAGGTGACAAAAGAACCGTCACCTCTTTTGCCTTACAGCCTATTGCGTCAACAGCTGCTTCACGCACCGCATTTTTCAAAGTTAAGCTCATAGAAAAGGGAAAAGAAGATCCAATAGTGCGAGCAAATTCTTCCGCCGCGCTCCCAATCAAATAGGCTTTACGAATTTTAGGAAAAAATTCTCTAAGAGACTCTATTCCTCCCTTTTTTGCCTGTCCCCCAACAATCCAAAAAATATCATTAAAGGTGGAAAGCGCAGGAGCTGTTGCATCTGCATTAGTCGCCTTGCTGTCATTGATAAACAAAACCGCCCCCATTTTACGCACCTGTTGCATACGATGATCCAACCCTTTATAACTTGCTAAATGCTTGTCCATAGAAGGATCGGTTATTTTTAAAGCCTGCAACGTTGCTAATGCCATAAGGGCATTTTGCGCATTATGCCTCCCACGTAACACCGCCATAGGAGCAAGATCTGCAAGCATATGACGCTGTCCTTGACGAACAGAAAAGAGCTTGGTCCCATCTGCATAAAAACCATTTTCAACAAAATGATCCTTGGAAATTGCCTCAATTTGCTTCCCCTCATGAAGTAACTGTTGATATAAAACTCGGCAAGCTGCATCATCAACTGAAATAAAAGCCTGAGAAGCCTGAGCAATCAGATGCCTTTTGGTTTGCACATAACAGGCAAAACTTCCATGTCGATCAATATGATCAGGTGTGAGATTTAATAAAAGTCCAATAGTCGGCTGAAGAGAGGGAGTAAGATCAATTTGAAATGATGAACATTCAATCACATAGATACGTTTTTTAACAAAGGGCTTAAGCGTCAATATTGCCTTTCCAATATTTCCCCCCATCTGCACATCATAGCCCATTTTTTCCAACAAATGCGCAAGTAAAGATGTTGTGGTTGACTTCCCATTCGTCCCCGTAATCGCAATGAAAGGAACGTCTTTGTCACAAAAACCATAATGCTGTAAAAATTGATGGCGCGCCCGAACAAATAATTCAATATCACCGATAATTTCTATATTTTTTTTTCGTGCTTTTTCAACAACCCAATGGGGTTGAGGATAACTTAAAGGAACTCCAGGAGCTACAATCAATGCAACAAATTCTGACCAATCTTCATAACGGAGATCTCGTGTTGGAATATTGTGCCGAAAAGCCATTTGCACGCTTGAAGGACTATCATCCCACGCCACCACTTCTGCACCACCACACATCAATGCTTGTGCCGTTGCTAGTCCAGACTGTCCCAATCCAAACAGAGCAACTTTTTGACCTTTATAACACGTAACAGAAATCACATTCTCACCGCAATTTAAGTGTTGAAAGACCTATGAGAGCGAGAACAATCGAAATAATCCAAAAGCGTATCACGACTTGGCTTTCAGTCCAGCCTTTTTTCTCAAAATGGTGATGTATCGGTGCCATAAGAAACACGCGTTTTCTTGTTAATTTGAAATAACCAACCTGAATAACGACCGAAAAAGCTTCCACAACAAAAAGCCCACCAATAAGAACCAAAACAATTTCGTGTTTCGTAGCAACCGCAACAGTCCCTAAGAGTCCTCCAAGAGCCAATGAACCAGTATCTCCCATAAAAATAGCTGCAGGTGGTGCATTAAACCATAAAAAACCAAGCCCTGCCCCAACAACAGCTCCCAATAAAACAGCCAATTCACCTGTACCCGATACATAATGGATTTGGAGATAATCAGCAAAATTCATATTACCAGAAAGATAAGCAATCAGAGCAAAAGATAAAGCTGCAACCATCACAGGAACAATAGCAAGCCCATCGAGTCCATCCGTTAAATTAACCGCATTACCCGTCGCGACAATGACAAACGCAGAAAAAGGAATAAAAAACCAGCCCAAATTGATAAGATAATCTTTTAAAAAAGGCAAAGCGAATCCAGATGAGCCAATTTTCAGAATAACAAAAGCCGCAATTGCGGCAACACAAAACTCTAAGCTTAACCGTGCTTTCCCAGAAAATCCTTTGTCTGTTTGTTTTGTGACCTTAAGATAATCGTCATAAAATCCAATTGCCCCAAAAGAAAGCATAACCAATAGCGATACCCAAAAGTAAATATTCGATAAATTACACCACAAAAATGCCGATACCACAATGCCGGTTAAAATCATCAATCCACCCATTGTAGGTGTTCCAGCCTTTTTAAAATGTGTTTGAGGACCATCAGCACGAATCGGTTGTCCCTTACCCTGCCGCAATTTAAGAGAAGCAATGATGCTAGGTCCAAACAAAAAGACGATAAGTCCCGAAGTAAGCATAGCCGCTATCGTGCGAAAAGTAATATAACGAAATACATTCACACCTGGAAGCCAATCACTAAACGAAGAAAAAAACAGCATCATTGTACAAAAAACCTCTTAAAACTATGAAGAAACCGCTTTATAGCGATCAAGCAATGCAGTCACAATATTTGATGAACAAAGGCTATTGGATGATTTAACCATAAGCAGATCCCCAGAAGAAATTTCTGCTAAAAGAAGCGGTAAAATTTTCTCAATATTTTCAGCATAATGAACCTTAACACCAGTAGACAAATCACTGACTAAAGATTTCATCGCCTCACCAAATAGAAAAACCGGATTAGCACCGGAAAGACGTATTGGTTTTATTAAATCACGATGAAGCTTTTCACTATACTCCCCTAATTCTAGCATATCCCCTAAAATAGCAATTCGCCGCCCCTCTTTCCCTACAGGTCCTGTAGCAAGAAGCTCAAGTGCAGCACGCATAGAAGCAGGATTTGCATTATAGCTTTCATCAATGAGATAAAATTCACCCCCATTTGATAAAGACAATTGATAACGAACACCTCGCCCCTTTTGAGAAGAAAAATGGCGAAAAGAAAGAAAAACAGGCTCTAACTCAACCCCCATAGCATCACAAGCAGCAATAACCCCTAAACTATTTTGCACAATATGGCGTCCTGGAGCACCAATTTGAACCTCCCTATCCCGCCCCCCAATACGCACAATCATAGAAGTACTATCAGTTAGAAGACGTATACCTCGCGCTTGATAATCAGCATCTTTAGTCTCACCAAAGCTTAAGATCTTCTTTACACCGCATTTCTTTGCTTTTTGAACGAGATAAGAAAAAAAATCACTATCCGCATTTAAAATGGCAATTCCTTTTTCATCTAATCCTTCAAAAATTTCAGCTTTTGCCTTTGCTATTTCTTCAAGATTTTTGAAAAAACCCATATGTCCTGCACAAATATGCGTAATGAGAGCAACATGCGGACAAACCAGTTTGACCAGAGGGCGAATTTCATCTCTATGATTCATACCAATTTCAAAGATACCATAATCACTCTCCATAGGCATCCGCGCTAAAGTGAGTGGAACCCCCCAGCAATTGTTTAAAGAAGCGAGATTCGCATGAACATTCCCAGCAGTTGCAAGAGCTTGTTTCAAAGCTTCTTTTGTCGTTGTTTTTCCCACTGATCCTGTTACCGCGATAATCTTAGCTCTTGAACGTTTGCGTGCAGCTTGTGCAAGTTGTTCTAAGGCTTGCAAAACATCAGGAACGACAATGAGTGGAGCCGATATCTTTTTCATATCCCTCAAACGGTGTTCCGCAACGATAAGAACACCTGCACCTCGTTCATAAGCTTGCGCAGCAAAATCATGACCATCAAGATGATGCCCCTTAATGCAGAAAAAAACATCCCCTTCCGCAAGAGTACGGCTATCAATGGAAACCCCAGAAAAAGTTTCTGGCATGCTTCCCATTACAACACCATTAATTGCAGCAACAAGTGCTTGCTTATCCCATAAAGCTGTCATTTCTTTCGGTCCTCTAAAGCTTCTATCGCTTTCAGACGATCTGAAAAAGGATAAGTTGTCTGCCCTATAATTTGGCCATCCTCATGACCTTTTCCAGCAATGATTAATGTGTCACCAACTTTCAAAAGCTCCACCGCGTAAGAAATAGCCTCACCACGATCTGCTATCTCTATTGCTGTTGGCACCGCCTGTAAAATATCCTTGCGTATTTTTTCTGGCATTTCTGTGCGAGGATTATCATCCGTTACAATAACAATGTCCGCTTTATCCGCCGCAATTTTTCCCATCAAAGGTCTTTTTCCTTGATCACGATCTCCTCCACAACCAAAAACAACGATCAAGCGCCCTTGCGTAAAGGGACGAACAGAAAGCAAAACCTGCTCCAAAGCTTCTGGTTTATGGGCATAATCAATATAAACAAGCGCATTATTTTCTGTCTTTCCCACAAACTCTAATCGCCCAGGTGCCCCCTGCAAAGTTTCAAGCGCAGAAAAAACCTTACGAGGTGAAGCACCCGTTGCAATTGCTAACCCCGCTGCCATAAGCGCATTGGCTACCTGAAAATCTCCAGCTAAAGGCAAAACAAATGTATAAATATTGTTTTCCACACGACACTCAATACACTGTTTTGAGCGTTGATGTTCAACACGATTAATCGTGATAAATTGCCCCTTACGACCAATTGTCAAAACACGGCGACGCGCTTGTGTGACAACATCAATAACCTTTTGTGAATAGACATCATCAGCAAAAATCAAAGCAGGAGCAGATACAGGCAAAAGTGTATCAAATAACCTCATTTTAGCCCGCAAATAATCCTCTACCCCCGTGTGATAATCCATGTGATCTCGCCCTAAATTGGTGAAGGCACCAGCCGTTAAACGGACTCCATCAAGTCGCCCTTGATCAAGCCCATGCGAAGAAGCTTCAAGAGCTGCATGTGTCACACCTTCATGAGAAATTTCATAAAGAAGACGGTGCAAGACGACCGGATCAGGTGTTGTGAGAGAACCATAAACATTCCGTTTAGGAGAAACAACACCAACCGTTCCTATACTCGCAGCACAAAATCCAACATAAGTCCAAATTTGCCGAAGAAAAGAGACAACAGATGTTTTACCACTTGTACCAGTCACAGCAACGACCGTTTCAGGCTGAGAACCGTAAAAACGTGCAGCTGCCAACGCTAAACTATGACGAACATTAGAAACACGTAAAATGGGAACAGATAAATCCTCAAGAACAGCATGACAATCTGTAACGATTGCTCGTGCACCACGCTTTATCGCATCATCTATATAGTGTCTTCCATCACTTTTTTTTCCTTGAACAGCAACAAAAACATAGCCTGGCAAAACTTGTCGAGAATCCGCACTTATTCCTGTTATTTCTATTGAAGAAAGACTTTCATCTTCAACGCATTCTGTAAAAACTGTTCCCAACAACATGATAACGCACCTTTATATTCATTTTACCGTTGTTTAACGAAACTTGAATTGCTCTTTTTACTTAAAAGAGGCTCATATTCTTTTTTAAAATCGGGTTTTACACCAAGAAAACTAGCTGTGCGACGAACAATATTAGCAAGCATTGGTCCAGCATTCATCCCCGCTGTTGCTGAACGCTGTCCCTCAGCAGGCTTTGGTTCATCAATAATTGTTAAAACAACATAAGCAGGATCCTCAATAGGAAAAGCAGCAAGAAAACTATTAAAATTTTTTGTTTTAGAATATTTTCCATTTTCAACTTTTTCAGCTGTTCCTGTCTTACCACCTACACGATAACCTTCAACTTTTGCATTACGTCCAGAACCAATATCACTATTTAATTTATAAAGGTAACGCATATTTTGACTTGTTTTAGCCTGCAAAACCCGTTTTGCATGGTGCAAAGTTTGTTCTTTTGGCCGTTTTAAAAATGTCGGAGCAATTAACCAACCACCATTCATTAAAGCAGCAGCCCCGACAGCTGTTTGCAAGGGTGTTGTTGCCATACCATGCCCAAAAGAAATCGTCATAGAATGGATATCCTTCCAATGATTTGGCACAATAGGGTGGGCAACTTCAGGCAACTCTGTTGTGAGACGATCCAGTAATCCAAGTTTTTGCAAAAAACCACGATGTTTATCAATCCCTATCGCCAACGCCTCTTTAGCAGAACCAATATTAGAAGAATAAATAAAAACCTCCCATAACGTTAAGGGTCGATTTTTTCCATGAAAATCATGAATAGTATAGCCACTACTTGCTTTTATTGGCTTTGAAGCATCAATAATACTGTTTAAATGAAAAATATCGGAATCAAGAGCCATAGCGGTCGTAAAACTTTTAATGATCGATCCCATTTCAAAAGCTCCTGCCGTCATCCGATTGAGACGATCACTTTTTAAAGCTTCAACAGGATTTCCAGGATCAAAGTCTGGTAGTGATGCCAAAGCCAAAACTTCCCCCGTATGTATATTTAAAATAACAGCTCCTGCAGCAATTGCCTTATAACGCTTCATAGCCTGAATAAGTTCATCATGAACAATTGACTGAACACGCACATCAATCGAAAGCTGAACTTGTTTTAATGATTCTTCCATGGCAAGACCAGCGGCACGCAAAGCACTCAGCCCCGCATCATCAATGTATTTTTCCATACCTGCAATGCCCTGATTATCAACATTCACCATACCGAGAATATGAGAAGTTACAGGTCCATCAGGATAAAAACGACGAATTTCAGTCCGAAAACCAATTCCTGGTATACCAAGAGCCATAATTTGCGTCTTCTGCATTGGTGTTAACCCACGCTGTATCCAAGAAAAACCAGATTTTCTTTTTAAGCGCTTATAGGTTTCCTGCCAATTAAGATCAGGCAAAACTGTTGAGAGCAATTCAATTGTTTCATCCACATCAATAATACGCCGTGGCTCAGCAAAAAGTGAATAAGTTTTAATATCTGTTGCCAATAAACGACCATTACGATCAACGATATCAGGCCGTGCCATCAATTGAAGTATTCCTGGCCCCTTTGCTTCTTCAATCTGTCCACCTTCCAACCCATAAGAAATAAGGCAAGCCCCCATGATTCCATATAAAATTAAAAAGCAGAACAACGAAAAAAGCAAACGTGGACGACTAGAATAGGGACGACGAACAGAAACATTATGATTATTCAACGAATTCTTTAAACGCTTTTTCTTCTGTGAGAATAAAAAAGTCGATTTCATTACTGCGCGCCTTTTTGGACAACACTATTGATCTGAGAAGCTCGATTATTTGTCAAAATATCCTGATTATCTTCCAAGATATTTTGTTTAATCACTTCTTCAATTTGATCATGTACCTGTACCGGAATGTCTTTAAACTCCACGATTTGACGCGGCTGTATAACCTCTAACCCAAGTTCTTTCTGATAACGTTTCGCAAGTTTTTGCATGCGTGAAGGCCTTATCATCACAGCCCACTCAGCATGAAGCAAACTTACCGTATTTTTTGCTGCAGCAATTTCATGCTCAAGATGAAGAACTTCGTTCATTCGTTTTTGAACATCATATTTTACCTTATAAGTAAGTCCTGCCATACAAATCATAATCAACACTAAAATCATATCAAATGTACGAAAAACTGTCATTTTTTGCTGCCTTCAAAACTGGCAATCTCTGCTAAACCAAATAATTTCATATCTGCTGCAAGAGCCTCTGCTTCAGTCCGTACACCAATACGCAACCTCGCAGAACGTGAACGAGGATTTTTCTGTAACTCCTCTTTAGTTGCCGTGATCCCACCTTTAAACAAAGGAAAAAATGTTGCTGGAGCAGCCTTCATTTCAGGCAGATAGCGTGATCTCATACATTCTCCAGAACGAGCCGAAAAAAATCTTTTGACCATACGATCTTCAAGAGAATGAAAACTGACAACCCCCAAACGGCCTCCAGCTTTTAAAACGCGTTCAGCAGCAAATAAACCACATGCCAATTCACCAATTTCATCATTAACATAGATACGAAGAGCCTGAAATACACGTGTTGCTGGATGAATACGATCTCCCGGTTTACGTCCTATCAACGCTTCGATAGCATACGCCAAATCACCTGTACGCAAAAAAGGCTGTACAACACGACGCTTTTCAATCATCCGTGCAATTCGCCCCGCATAACGCTCTTCTCCTAATATCTTAAAAATACGTGCCAAATCCCTTGCTTTTAAATGATTGACAACATCGCTGGCTGTAAAACCAGTCTGAGCCATTCGCATGTCCAATGGACCATCTTTTTGAAAAGAAAAACCTCTTTCTGCTTCATCCAGCTGCATTGAAGAGACACCAATATCCAAAATAACTGCATCCACCTTCTCTTCAACGACACGATCGAGCTGTGAAAATGCCATATGGACCAAACGAAGACGTGGAAAAAATTCTTCAACAAGCGATTGTCCTGCACTGATAGCATGAGGATCACGATCAAGAGCGATCACCTGTGCCCCTGCCTTTAACAAAGCGCGCGTGTAACCACCAGCACCAAAGGTGCCATCAATTACTTTTGCTCCAACCAATGGCATAAGCCCAGTCAAAACTGGCTGCAACAACACTGGAATATGGCGTTCAGCTCTTTGATCCTGATTTATCAAAATAATCCGTCTTGAAGTTATGCTGTCTCAAATCAACAGCTCTCTCATGGCAACTGATCTTAGAATAACCTAGCCTTCAACTTTCATATTAATCACAATGAACGAAAAAACTAAAGTTATCCCAAAACAGATCCTAACGCATTATACTTAAAGAAATGTTATAATTTTTTAAAACACTCTTTGCTCAAGTGTCCATTTCAAACACATAGACTCCATAAAAGATCATATATAATTGATCTTATAAAATATCGCGTATCATCATGAAATATCAGTCGGCCTATAAGCCGGGTTCTGTAGAGTAAAGCTTACACTTTACATGGCAACCATTCATCTGGGACGGATGTTACCATCCGCCTCGTGCAACCTACCCGAATGACTCGCCCGGAAATCGGCTGCAAATTAAATTTTGCACGTCATTTCTATTTGGTCTTGCTCCCGGTGGGGTTTACCTTGCCACATTCATTACTGAATGCGCGGTGGGCTCTTACTCCACCCTTTCACCCTTACCTATAAAAATAGGCGGTTTACTTTCTGTGGCACTTTCCCTAGGGTCACCCCCGCCGGGTGTTACCCGGCACCGTCTTTCCATGGAGCCCGGACTTTCCTCACCTGCCATATTTCAGCATCAGACAAGCGCGGCTGCCCAGCCGACTGACGCATTAATTTATAAAACATTTTCTGCTCAATGAAAATAGCATCTTAAAATATTTTATGACAAACCTCTCTCAACAGATGTTTTTATTTTAATGAAGCCAGATAAGTTTTCACTTTTGCGCAATATTTCGCCGAAATGGAATTCATTTTTTTTGCAGCATGACCTGCGTTATATTTAAGGATTGTACCACACGTACTTCCACCACTGAGTTTATACGCCCGTGCCAAATAACGCATACCATATTCAAGATTGGTCGCAGGATCGTACAAATCCTGTACAGAACCACTAAAGCCCAACCCTCGTGCCGTAGAGGGTTTAATTTGCATCAAACCTATTTCGCCAGCAGCCCCCTTTATACCTGCCTTATAATTACTTTCAACTTTTACAACAGCATGTGCTAAATTAACGGGAACATTATATTTATTCGCAAGTTTCTGAATAAGAAACTCATAAGGGCGATCAGGAATCTTAGGAGCAACAATCACTGAGGCTTCTCCTGATTCCGAAACATTTAAGACACTATGAGTCCAACTTATGTCAAATACAAAAAATACAGCACACGCTGTATTTAACAAGATTTTCAAAAATTGCATTTTCTTTCTCTTCACTCAAACATTCTCAAATTCTAGCCGCAAGTAATTTGCAAACGTATTATACAAAAAAAGAAAGCAAAAGAACGGCTTGAAAAAGGAAAGAGTAAGACAATTTCAAGATAAAATCATGTAACAAAAGAATATCTCTTTATTCACAAATCATAGATTTCTCTATATCATAAAATAAAAAAATAAAGAAACTATGGTTAATCTTATAGCGTATTAAATAAAATGATATAATCTATAAATTGCTGCTATCGCTATTGTATCACTTAATTTTTATATTAAAAAAATAGCATCTTAACTAGATGTAATATTTTTTACATAAGATTATTAATTTTTTTATTGGGATCAATCCCACAAAGTAAGAGAGACAAGAGCATCTTTTTACCGAAGATGCTCAATATCAAGAAAGTTTCATAAAAATATAAACCGCTATCAACGCTTCTCTCTGGTTAATACCCCCCCCACAGCACTCTTTATATCCGATAAAACCTCAACAAATCACAAAACAAATCCCCCCATTATCGCACATAAAAAATTCATAAATATACTAAAACCATCATACTCTTTACCAATTCAAAATATTGCAACAGACTTTTAGCTCTCAAGATGTCTCAAAGAAGCTTTTTAATTCCTTTTTAAAAGAGCTGTTATCCACACAGTCCTCCCACTGGTAGTGTACTAGAAACTAATTTTGATTTTTTCACCATGGATAAATTTAAAATGAGAAAATTTTACAATTCTTAAGATTCTTATTCAATATAATAATGATAATTTATCATTATAAAACAATATACTAAAGAAGTTACATCCGTCTTTGTCTCTACAATAAAGCCTAACAATTACTTGTGTCTGTTTTTTTGAAAAATGTTAGAAAACTCAATACCCCCAAAGCCTTTTTAAATAAAAATAGACCTCTCACCTTCATTCAAATATTTTTTCTTTGTCACAGACTATCACCTTATCAGCCTTGCACTTCATTTTCAGAAATCATACAAGTGGATAAATATCCTAAAATCCGTAGAACAAAGAAAGCTTAAATCCTTTTAAAAAATTTTATTTTCTCATATCAAATAAAAAAATAACTGGCATATAAAATGCGATTAACGTATTTTATTATAGTCAATACTGCTTTTGTCATTGTAGCGATTGATAATGCAATTAACTTGACCAATACCCTTGATAGATTTTCTATCTCTCCTGTAATGATTGCAACATTACCGTTATACTCCGACTGCACACCTTTTGAGTAAGATAAATTTGTTAATTATCTTACAAATTGATTATCTCCTCGCACTTTTCAAAACTTCACGAAAAGCTCTTTCTCCTTTAAAACCCAAAAGCGCAATTAAAAAATAGCTAAAAATAAGCATTAGCAATGGAAGGACGAGAAATCGCTTTTGAGAGAGCCATAGCAACAGTTTCACCAGATTTTTGAGCCTGCTCACGACTCTGACCACTTTTAGCAGCAAGCGCAATTACATCACGACGCAGCTGCGCAATAAACAACTCTTGCTGTTGAGGGTCCATCTTAGAAAGATGCTTGATAATATCTGGAAAAGACACGGACAATCTCTCTAACAACTCCTCCTCTGTTACATCAAGCTTCTGAGAAGAAAAAGAAGAACGACCGGAAAAAAACTGATAAACAACACCACTTCGAGAAGCAAAAAAGACAGCGCCAAAAATAAAAAATACGAATAAAATAAAAATAATACGATGCGAAAAAGATCCCATTATCTCTTACCTAAAGATCACAGAATACAAACATAGATTCCTTTTATGATTCCCCTTATAGCATTCAACAATGCCTCAATAAAGAAAAATCAAATTATTAAAAATGAATACGCTAACACTCTCCGCCCAATAAGACCCGCCCCTCTATGTATTTAGGTACTATAGGCGAAACAATAACAGATCTTACACTTCCCCCCTAATAACACTTTACATTTCCTAAAATAATTACAAAAAGCCTGACTGAGGAAATCCTCAGTCAGGCCAGACAATCTAGGGGATCCACGCGGGGGGGGGGAGGAGGTTCCCCGATTGTCCTCTTACATCAACCACTAAGATAGCCGATGCAATATTCTTGCTATGGAATAAAATTTTTTAAACAACAAGAAATTCTTATCATCTTCTACGCAAAAAAACATAAAAGAATTATAAATTATTTAAAAATGTTTAAATTTAGGCAAAAAAAGTTCAAAATGACCCAATTTGAAGCAATTTTATTTCTAGAAGCACCAATTAGAATCTACGATCATTATAACTTTTAAATAGTTTCTTTCATAACTCTGATGATCATAATTTAAAAAAAACAGTAATTTCTACGTATCCACCCTATAAAAATCAAACTACGTAAAAGTAGAATCATTTTTCCAACAGCAATCACCACAAAAAGAAAAACGTAGATTTTTAAAATCTTACACAAATAACCGTAAAGAATGAAAAACATCTTCTTGCAAGAAATCTATGAATTATTCATATAAAACAATAAATTAGAGAAATAAAATCTTATCTATTTTTATAAAAAATTGCTGTAAATGATCATTAAAATATTGTTACATCCCTCATGTAAAAATCAATGAAGAATTTAAACTGCTTAATCTTATGAAAAAATGAGAACTCTGAAGGTATTTGTTTCGAATCACGCCCCATCGTCATTCCAAATAACGATAAATCATTTTACAATAACCAACAGTCTCTAACGCATTTTAACATAACAAACCGAAATCAATGCAGACATTTTCTCTTAATCTCTATCATTTAAATGATCCCGTAAAATAATACACACAGTAGTTTCTGTGATAAAAAATTGTATAGTCTGTTCTTCTAACGTAAACAATTCATTGATTTACAATCATAACTCATCATTTACAATTTACATGAGAGATCTCAAGAACGTAAGGTTCCCTTATTTTCAATCTTCATCTATTGAATCAATGAATAGCCATACTATCGCACATTACACACAAGAAGAAGCATATGGATAAAAAACATAAAACGATAATGCCGGCTTACAACTTTTATTTAAACTAAAGACGATGGTGCCCTATCAATTTTACGCTATACCCACGGACTGCGTCATAAGATGAGCGGCAAACATAAAAAGAAAGAAAATACGTTTGGCAAGAACAATGGACTTATTTAATAACCTTCATAACTTCTCAATGATAAAGAGATACGAAACTTTAGTGTAATATCACGCTTTTCTTTCCTACTTTCAGCCACGGACTATCCATAGATCATCGCCGATCTTATTTTTATGAATATAATGCAAAACACATAGATGAACACCATATATGAATGCTTATAGGAAGAAATAAACGTAAAGCCAGATGCGTTATTATAACCGTTGTTGTACAAAATGTTTTTAAAATTCAGAATATCACTCCAATCATTACCAATTTATGAGTAATTTTATGGCGTCATCTACCAAGCTTTTACTTTTTCTATTACTTGTAAATCAACACCTGCTCTAAACATAACAATATGTTTGAAATAAAGATTAGAGAAAATGAGAGCCATGTGAAAAATCCTAGCTTTTATATGCCCAATTAGAGTAAAAATATTTACGTCTGTTTGAGAAATCTTAAAAAGCCATCATTCATTTTGGAAGAAACATAAAATCCCAAAGATAAAAAACTATTGCTATCTTTACCATCCCCTTCATTTGCCTTTACGACTTTCAAACACGCTCATAACGCTGTATTTTAAATAATGAAAATCATGCATTGTCTCACCTTTTTACTTTTTCGTCTTTTTAGAGCATCTTTTTGCACTCCTCACTAAAAGTTCCAAGGCATTTCTTATCTAAGAACCTGTTTTAAAGAGATATTTTAAGACTATTGGACACACCACCTCTGACATTTATGAAGGTATGAGCCATCACTATATTATATGTGCGGCATTATATCATATTGCAGCCGCAAAGATGTATTTTCTTTTACAAACGGTATCATTAAGATAAATACCTTCTTTTGTAACAGACAAACAGACTCTTTTGGATTCTGAAACAGGAAATTTGAAATGAAAAAATATTCCTGTATTCAAACCTCTCATTGAGTCTAAAAAAATCAATGATCTTTTAAAATCAATATATTGGCTAATAACATAAATATGATATCAAGACACCTTAAATAATGTCCTCATAGGCTTAACTCTATAGAAGGTGCTTTCATTATACAGCCTACACGCCGCTATAAAACACCAATACTCCCATATAAAAACATAATACAAATGTAAAAAACAATAGCTTATCAATGATTGAATAAAGTTTTATCTCTACGCTATTCCTTGAGAAAAATCAGAGAATAAAGCACGTTAACAAACGCGATTTATGCAAAATCTACTTGTTTATCTTTGATATCGTCAACCAATAAACGCGGATCACGAGCAAGCCAAAGCGTAACCATACCCTCCTCACTGTTTTCATTTTGTATAGGAGTAAGACAAACCGTTTGTTCTAGAACAAGTCCCGCATTTTTAAGCCATTGTTCTATTTGTAAAGCCGAAAATCCAAGACGCATATGCGCTTGATCGGAATATGAAGGCTCAATTTCATGATAACCAAAATCCACAATCAATAAACGGCCATGAGGACGCAAAACTCTTGATATTTCATGAAGAAATATTTCAGGATTTTCAAGAAAATGTAAAACCCAATGAAGAATAACTAAATCAAAAGTTGTATCTCCAACAGACAAGTGCAAAACATTGCTATCAAGCACGACTTCAACCGCATGCGTATAAAGATTAGAAAACAATTTTAAGATAGAGCCTCCACCTCTTCCAATATTCAGCATCGTCTGAAATGGTTTATCGCCAATGATTTCAAGTAAAGCGTTTTCTACACCCTGATCTGCCATATAGGATGACCGTAATACATCCCATTGCAACGTATTTTGTAAGAAATGCTTCTTCCTCGTTTTTTGACGCTGCTTTTTGACATCCTTCAAACGTTCTAAATCATGCGCTAACAACACATCATGCTTTGGCAAAGCCGAAAGAACACCCATCACAATGTCTTTACCCCAAAAATCATGACAAAGCTTAAAATAAAGGCTATCTCCCTTCTGATAACGCTCAATCAATCGAGCTTCGTACAAGAAACGTAAATATCGTGATATACACGCTTGCGACTGATCAAGAATAAAAATAAAATCAGGAATTGTTAAATCTTCATGACGCAAGAGCGTAAGAACACGTAAATGGCTTACTTCTGCGACCGCTTTCAGCAGCACAATCATTGCATCTAAACTTGCACTTTTTTGCATAATTATCCCCTAAACATTCCTATAAACATTTGTTTATAGGAAAAAAAGTCAAGCATACAACGCATATTCTCATCTATTTTGTTCTCTCTATTTTATCATACTATGAAAAAAATAGGCTAATGTAAAAAACGAACAGATCTTATCTCCCTGCAGCTCGTTATAATGAGAATGCATTGATTTATAATAATAATTCATTCATTGTTAACTTGAATAAAAAACCGGAATACCGTAAATTTTTCTCATTTCAAATCTATTCATGATAAATCAATCCAAATCATTCTCTTACAGCTCATAAACGGAGGGGACATATGGATAAAAATATCTTTTATACCCACCTCAAAACAAGAACTGCATACCATTGAGAAAAAATAAATAACATGATAGTGCCAGCTTGCATTTTTATTAAGTAAAGATAATAATGCTCAATGACCAGAGCATTCGTAGAAATAGTACTATACTCTTCATCCCCTCCTTTTCATTTCAATTTTACAAGCAATAACCGGTTATATATCATGAGTAGAATAACCCTATTTAGGTCATAATTTCATAAAGTGTCTCTTACTCTTTGTTTAATGAATAAAAACTTACACAGAGTACACACACTTTATTTATGAAATAACAAACGCAATAAAGTACACTATTATTCCAACAAAGTTGAGATAAGAAAAAAATTTCTAGCGTGTAAGAGGTTTATAATTTGCATGCTTAGGATTAAGAGATTCCGCCCCAAGACGACGAACTTTATCAGCCTCATATTCAGCAAAATTACCTTCAAACCATTCTACATGACCATCACCTTCAAAGGCTAAAATATGTGTTGCCAATCGATCAAGAAACATACGATCATGCGATATGATAACTGCACAACCAGCAAAATTTTCCAATGCATCTTCCAATGCACCTAATGTTTCAGTATCAAGATCATTTGTCGGTTCATCAAGAAGAAGCACATTCCCCCCCTCTTTTAGAAGTTTCGCCAAATGTACGCGATTGCGCTGCCCTCCTGATAAATTTGCCACCTTCTGCTGCTGATCTGCCCCCTTGAAATTAAAAGCCCCGCAATAAGCGCGGCTATTCATCTCATATTTACCTAATTTAATAATGTCATTTCCACCAGAAATTTCCTCCCAAACAGTTTTATCCCCCACCAAGGAATCGCGACTCTGATCCACATAACTCATGTGAACTGTTTCACCGATACGTATTTGACCTGAATCGGGCTGTTCCTGTCCCGTCAACATTTTAAACAAGGTCGACTTTCCCATACCATTGGCCCCAATAACGCCGACAATGCCACCAGCAGGAAGTTTAAAAGAAAGAGAATCAATCAATACACGTTCACCATAAGCTTTAGAGAGATTATCAACCTCAATAACAACCTGTCCTAATCTTTCTCCAATAGGAATAATGATTTGTGCCTCTCCAGGACGGCGCTCACGGGCTGCTTGAACCAACTCATCATAAGCCTTAATCCGAGCTTTTGACTTTGCTTGTCGCCCCTTTGGACTAGAAGCGATCCATTCTTGCTCACGTGATAAAGCACGTTGACGCGCTGCCTCTTCACGGCCTTCTTGAGCCAAACGCTTGGCTTTAGCCCCCAAATAAGCAGAATAGTTCCCCTCATAAGGAATACCTCTACCGCGATCTAACTCTAAAATCCAACCCGTTACATTGTCGAGAAAATAACGATCATGGGTTATCAAAAGCACAGCCCCTGGATATTCACGTAGATGCCTCTCAAGCCAAGCCGTCGTTTCAGCATCTAAATGGTTTGTCGGTTCATCCAAAAGTAATAAATCAGGTTTTGACAAAAGCAATTTACAAAGTGCAACACGCCGCTTCTCACCACCCGAAAGTTTTGTTACATCCCCATCGGCTGGCGGACAACCAAGAGCAGCCATAGCCATTTCCACTTGACTTTCTAAATCCCAAAGACTTTGACTGTCAATAATGTCCTGAAGCTGTGCACTTTCATCAGCCGTTTCCTCGCTATAATTCATCATCAATTCGTTATAACGCTCAAGAATTTCCTGTTTATCTGCAACACCTTCCATTACATTGCCACGCACATCTTTGCTCGCATCAAGCAAAGGTTCTTGTGGTAGATAACCACAGCGTGCTCCTTCAGAAATCCATGCTTCTCCCGTATATTCCTTATCTAGCCCAGCCATAATACGTAAAATAGTTGACTTCCCCGCACCATTTGGCCCTAAAATACCGATCTTTGCATCTGGATAAAAAGACAAATGAATATTTTCTAGAACTTTTTTATTGCCGTAAGACTTGTTAAGCCCAGCCATATGATAGATAAATTGACGTGCCATAAATTTCTCTTTATATTGTGCGATATTAAAGATTAGGATTTTGAAAAAACTGCTTTTGCTTTTTGAAACTGTACAGTAAATAGCACTTACATCGTATCAAAAGCTTTTCGCTTTATATTGGTACATTTTTTCTAATCTCACAAGCCCCAGTATGGTCCTGAATGCAAAAAAACATCTCCCTAAAAAGCAAAAAGCAAATCTTTTTAGCTGTACCTGAAACCTGTTATCAAACATTACCTCTCTTTTCCATACCAGATATAACATTGTATTTTTATCGTATTAAACCAACTTATCAATGTAATATGGTACCACAAAGAAAAGCAATTCTCTATGCGCCTTCTTTTCTCGCTTTATGGGCTTTATATTACGCAGTAAAAAATCCTTCTCTTTTTTCATCGATTTTTTGCTACGGAAAGCAATGGACTTCACCCCTTGCCTTGATATGGCTTAAATTACGTTTACAAAACGACCGCCGCCTTATGGGATCTGACGTCCCAAGCCCAATGATCATGAAAGCTTTGCATCAACACGTAGCAACAAATGAATACAGTGCACTTCCCATTGGTACGTGGTTACAATTCGTAAAAAATTATAAAACCAATTGTAAAAACTTATCCATCCCCCTCTTTTGGCTTGATAATTATAAAAATAATATCAATATCCAGCACATCATTTCAAAACTTCAAGACGACATATAGCTTTTTAAAAATACGATAAAAGCTCATCTCGTATAGGAATATATTTATGGAAAAAAAAGCCTTAATCGTCATTGATGTTCAAAATGACTTCTTACTAGGTGGAGCACTTGCCGTACCACAAGGTGATGCTATTTTACCCGCCGTCAATAATCTCATAAATCATTTTGACCACGTTATCTTAACCCAAGACTGGCATCCCAAAAACCATTGCAGCTTTGCTTCCTGCTATCCTGAAAAAAAGCCCTATGATACAGTCATTCTTGACTATGGTCCTCAAATACTTTGGCCTGATCATTGCATACGAGGAACACAAGGAGCAGAATTCCATCCATCTCTTAGAGTAGAAAAGGCACAACTTATCCTTAGAAAAGGCTATAATCAAAAAATGGATAGCTATTCTGCTTTTCTTGAAAATGATCAAAAAACACCAACAGGTTTACAAGTTTATCTCAAAGAACACGGTTTTACTAAGCTCATTATGTGTGGCTTAGCAACTGATTTTTGTGTCGGATTTTCTGCTCTTCACGCTATGCAATGCGGTTTTAAAGTCAGTGTTTCATTAAATGCCTGTGCTGGTATTGATGTAAACGGATCACTAAACACTATGCTTAAAACGATGAACGAAGCTGGTATAGAACTTTTAATGGTCTCTTAAAATATCCTTCTCTAATCTACCATTATAATACACTGATTTATAAAGGATAAATTATTTTACACATATTTAAGTAAGAGTCCAGAATATCGTAAATTCTCTCATTTCAAACCTGTTTCAAAAACATTCTCTTACACGTTACAAAGAGAATCAATGTATGAATAAATCATTCAAGAAAACAGTAAGAATGCTTCTTATGACCCATTAAATGCAAGAGCTTGTCATAATATTGAAAGCTGGTAAAAAGTATAACATCAACTTTCTGTCTTATATTTAGGTCAAAAAGTATCCTAGAGATTGTACATTATTCCCTTCATGGGTAGTATCATGCAATGAACTCAACTTAAAAAAAACGCAAATAAGCAATAAAATAGTATTTTATTTTGCATGAAAGACCTCTTTTTATTCAAAGATATGCGATCAACAAAAGCGTGAAAATCTCCATTACTTAGACACAACATGTTTATACAATTGACGATTCTTAAAACGAATCGAAGAATATAATGCCATTCCAATAATACAGATTCCCACAAGTCCTGTTAAAACTTCAGGAACCGATATAATCGTTTGCAGATACATAATCACTGCAAGAACTAGAATTGCATAAAAAGCACCATGCTCTAAATAACGATAATGCAATAATGTTCCCGATTCAACCAACATAATTGTCATAGAACGAACGTAAAATGCACCGATACCAAGACCTATCGCAATAATAAAAAGGTTATGTGAAAAGGCAAAAGCACCAACCACGCCATCGAAAGAAAAACTAGCATCAAGAACTTCTAAATAAAGAAACGCCCCTACTCCCCCGTGAGCTACTGTTGTTAAAGTCTTTTGAGGAGTATCCAAGAGATGACCAACAACTTCAACACCGATAAAGGTCAAAAGTCCATAAAGGGCTGCCAATAAAAAAGTTATTTTATTTTCTGCGTCAATCTGACCTGAAACAAATAAGATCAAAATCAAAACAATTGCAATATCAATTCCAACAAGCGCCCCAAACTTTTGAGCAGGTCTCTCTATAACATTAAGCCAATGCACCTCTTTTTCAGAATCAAAAAAATATTTTAAGCCAACCATCATAAGGAAAGTTCCTCCAAAAGCAGCAATCCCCATATGCGCATCGGTTAAAACTTCAGCATATCGATGTGGTTCCCATATCGCTAATTTGACTGCCGCAATTGGATTAATCCCAACAGCAACGACAACCACCAATAATGGAAAAACAATTCGCATCCCAAATACAGCTATCAAAATGCCCCATATAAGAAAACGACGACGCCACAATGGACTCATTCTACTAAGAACACGCGCATTGATAATAGAATTATCAAAAGATAAAGAAATTTCCAAAATTCCTAAAACAACGCAAATAAAAAAATATTTAAGAAAACCAGTAATACTTTCCGTCTCAAACCAACCAATAACCCCTCCTAAAAAGACACCAATAATCGTGAAAAAAAAAGCAAACCCAAAATAGCGTAATAGGGCCATGATCATTCCTCAAAGTTTATTTTCTACTTCATCTAAAGCACACCCAGTACAAATCCAAAGTTTGCATCTCTTTAAAGTTGCATCTATTAATGCAGAGGTGTATAGAATATATATGGTAAAGTTACATGAAAATTCTCTCAAAAAAAGCAAGAGACAAATGTAGCAAACAAGGAATTTTGTTTTGAAGTGAATATCAATTGTCAATACAATAAGTGAAAGATTGCTTTCTATCCACGAAAATAAAAAGAAATTAAAGCTATAATATTGACATTATATCATAGAATATTAATACATAGTGTGCTTTTATTATTTAATGATTTATACCATGATGATTTACCGAGGGAGATAATTCGTGGCACGTCCTGAAACTGAATCAAAAACCATATTTGGAAAACGTTTACGTTATGTACGTCTTGCTTTAGGCGATCCATCACGTGAAACCTTAGCTAAAAGTTTTAGCATGACAAAAAATTCCATTGCTTTTTATGAGCGTGGAGAGAGAGAACCCAATCTTAGTGTCTTACAAACATACCGCACGTTATACGGTGTCAATATTAATTGGCTTTTAACTGGACAAGGAAAAATGTTTGACACCGAATATACAAAAGGTGATTTTGACTGGAATTATTTTATTAAAAAAATCGAGGGACTGGAAGAAACACTTGCCGATAGTGATCGTAACGAAAAACTAAATCAAGAAAAAATCGACAGTTCTTATGAAAAATTGCAGCAATATTTGTCAAGACAAGGTTTATCAAATAGTTTTAACCCTAAAACTACAACCTCTCTTATCGATATGAAAGCTAAAATGGCCAATTCTTACACCCTTAGCTTATTCATTGATTTACTCATTCGAAGCGTATCCCAAAAAGAGGTTATAGCTAATCAATAAACGTCTATTTCAAAAGAAAAAACAAGAAATGATTAAACTCTACCAGTATGGAGAAAAGTGTTTTTACTTTATCCGTGCTGGTGAAATTTTGTATAATTTATAAATTTTGTTTCTGTAACGACAATAAAAATATTTGCGTTGTAAGTGAAAGTATAGTGTCTTTAACTTAAAAAAATAATTTTATAGTATAAAATTCTCATTCATATCTTATTGACAAGAAATTTTTTCTTGTTAAAAGAATAATAGCTCTCATAGAAATTATTTTTTTAAGTCAGAAAATTTAAGGGGAATATATTGACGACTTCCTATAGAGACATACATTAATGTTTACAAACGGATTAGTTAAATATTTATCCTGAAAATTATCAGCTATTTTATGAGGTGAGAAACATGTATTTTGAGGTGTTTCAAGGAGTTCACAATCAATGGTACTGGCGTTTAATCTCAGGAGATGCACAAAAAATTGCTTTTTCTAGTAAAGGCTATCCAACAAAACAAGATATCCTAATCAATATTGAGCAAATAAAAGAAGTTACACATAAGGCTCTTATTAGAGAACTACAATCCTAACGTTCTTTACCATTAAAACAAGCGTTTATTTTGTATAATGGTATGTTGAGTTATTTTTGTGACAAATGAACAGTGATTGTTTTTCCCTCAATGGGAGGGTGTTTTTTGTATTATTTCTGACGCTTACAAATAACAGTCATATTCTTACAGATTATGTGTTTATTTTCAATCACACACAAATCTCTATAGCCTTTATCAAAAAGAAAATCTCTTAAGTCTTGTATTTTTCATAAAAAATAAACGCACATGAAGAGAAGATAAACATCAATGAGAGATATAATTACTCTACAAGATATTAATATCTTTTACGTTCATATTCCTCTTCTGTATCTGATAATCATAACTGACTTACCCATTTCATCTTCATAAAAAGCAAATATCTCTTTCTTCCTATTATCATGCAATTTTTTATACCTATTAGCTGAAACTATCGTAGCATTTATACCTTACATCTAAAAGGAACGTGCAAAATTGTTTCCAGCAATAATATAAAATTTCTGGATTGTATAGACGCGCTTTTTAATAACCAGCCTACCTATAAACTGGTTTATCATCATAAACTCTTATTTTATGACCAACGACGCTCTGTCTTATAAACTTAAATGTTTTCATAAAATCAGAGTAAACTTGAATATTCTCTTCTAATACAATATCTCCATCAGCACCATAATTGGCTTCATTAAAGTTTATCTCTCTCGTCATTCCAATCTTCCTAACACATTTTCAAACCCTTTAATGCAAAATATGAATACAATCACTCTTTATCATCTTCAGATTTAAGCATTTTTTTATATTTCTTTTCATTTTTTTCATATTGCTTAATTTGTTTTTTCAGTTTTTCAATTGCTTGGTCACGTCTTTTAATCACCATACTTTGCTCTCTAATAGCTCTATCTCGTTCTTCAGTCATCTTCATAGAATCTCTTAAAAACTCATGCTTTATTCTTCTAGATTCCTCTTTTAAAATTTTCACTTGACTGCGATAATATAAAGAAAACCGAAATATAACCCCGCTGCACAACAAAACAACAACCATTGCTCCCAATAAAATTTCGTTTACACTCATTTGGATCTCCCTTAATTGTCGCTCAAGTGATCATCTTGACCAATTTATTTCATCCTCAATCAAAAAAAGAATGCAATAAATCGCATGTTCCAAGTGTGAACAATCACTCTCGGCATTCTTATTTTCTCCATTAAAGCATTGATCAATGGCGCAAACAAATCTCTGAAAGCGGCTAAATCTACACTCACACCAATTATTTGCGACACATTTATTGACACAAAATACAAAAAATAAGGAACGTCAAATAAAACTAACGACGCAATGCAATCATAAAAGCCTTGCCCAAATCGTTCCTATCTTCCTTTTTACGCCATGTGGAATGCGGCTATATGAAAGTTTTTCATTATTACAAAAATCTTCACTGTCATAAAGCACAGCATTTCTGTAAAATTTTGCCTTCCCACAAATCTTTACATCACCATAAACTAAAGCATCATTATAAACTCGAGCCTTTCTACAATCACGAGTATCACCATAAAATTCAATACATTGAACATTCAAAACTTGATCAAAAAAGACCGCATTAGCGTAAACATATGCATCTCCACTCATATTCAAATAACGATAAAGTTCTTATTTTTCATAAACATGCAAACTCTTACGAACGACTACACAACCATATGTTAATGCATTGTTATAAATAACAATATCATTGTAAACACAGACTTCATTATAAACCGCAGCATCATAAAAACACACTCATCCCCATAAGGGCATTGATCGAATGTATAATTCCACCAAACAACCACCTTTGTGGATCAGATTACCTTCCTATTTAATAAAATATCCAAGATCACTTTTTTGATATTTCCCAATTTTTTAATGCATATATACGATATACCATCTGATAGTGATCTAATTTATTACAATAAAGGAGAAATCAGTATTCTTTGCCTATGAATTTACATTTTTTCTACAGCCATTATCCTATCTCTTAAGGCTCTAAAGCTTCGTTATATTCACATACTACCTCAACGCAGAATTTTTTTTACAAATTCTGATGTTGGGGTATATCTTGATTTATAATGCTGCTACGTATACTATCACAGTGAAATCTCATAAACATACGAGTGTGTATCGCCCTTTCTGGTATACACATTTACTTTTTCACAACCGTGGAACTAAGCAACCATTTTTATTGATTCGAATCTGAAAGTGTATGGGGACATTTTGTTATTAGTTAAAAACAACTCTATATGCTTCCTTAGCGAAGAGCTACACATGGATATTTTCACGCTCCTTGTATCATATATTCTGGATTCGCAACGCAATATTAACGCTATAGCGTAAATATGTAAAGGTCTAAAAATGACAAAGACTGAAAAAGATTGGTTCCAACGCTTAGTTGAATTGATAAAAAGTGACGGACGAACAATGATTGAAATAAGCAGAGCTGCAGGCTGTGGACAAAATTACGTCCAACAAATGATAAATGGGGGAAAGAGGCCTTCTGTAGATAAACTCATGGCTATTTTGAACACACTGGGAAATGCTAGTGCCATATATGTAATAACTGGTTTCAACATCTCCGATGAAGATTTAAAACTCATAACTTTGATTTCGTCTGGAGATAAAAAGAAGATTGAAGCCTTAAATGTTCTGTTGAATGAGCAGAATCTGTAGAATTTTCTACTTTATCCAATATCGCTTGCTTTTGAGACGTCGATAAAGACTCCCATTTCACAATAATATCAGATAAAGTTGTTTCAAATTTTTTATCATTCTTCATAGTCATACTCCATGTAGTCAAACTATATAACGCTAAAGCGTTCAAATATATCTCATACCTTAGAAAAAAATATTTGCAATAGGCAGTATGGAAGCAATTGTGTACAAACTTATTTTACAAAATCAGATGAAGTTCTATTAGTCATGTACCATGGTGAAACAAAAGGCATCACACGATCCAGACCTTACTTATGAAAATTGGTATAATCTATCAAAAACGCGAATAATGTTACGCAGATCTTGCGATTCGGACCAATGAAAACTAATGTGAAAATATCCCTGAAGACACTCCTGAACTCTATATAAGAGAACACGAAAAAGCTTTTTGAAAAAATACATCACAATTTTATGCTACATAGCACTATCTATGTTTTTTAAACAATATTGCAAAGCAAGAATATAACAATGTTATAGGAATAAATTCTTATAAACAGAGCCACACTACCTAAAACTCTGTAACACGTTTACAGGTAACCTCCCCTCTAAACACACCTTGTAAATACTAATATAAGTCTCTATCATGAGCAAAAATGATATTCTTAAAAAATAAAACGAATCACCACGCACAATCTTTGTACGTAAATTGTATACAGATTTACAACAAGAGAGAAATTCCCTTATGCAAATGAAGAATTATATTTTCAAAGTATGATTTTGAAGAAGAAGTGTACTTTTACAAAAAAATCCCCCTCTCTGCCAATACTTTTTCATAAGAGAGAAAACTCATAACAAAGATAAAACTCTCTACACGATCAATACGAGAAAAAGGTTAGCAATACAAAAAAGTGGTAGGTTTACCGCAATATTGCCAATCCCTTATGAGAGTAAAATTAAAAAAGACATCTGCTCTTCAATAATAATTCGGATCACATGAAAACTCTATAATTTGAACATTAAGAAAAAAATACACAAAGACAGAAAATGGCATTTTAACGATTTTTTTAATATCATAGAAAACATTTCTTACAGAATAATAAAATGCTTATTACAATAAAATCTGGATGATGCAAAGCGATAGAAACAATCACTCAATTGATTTTTCAAAGAACAATTGATGAAATTCTTTTCAAAGAACACGCCTCCGTCACTATGAACAATATTTCTCAAAAATCAAATAGAACTCCTTTCTTGGGAAAAAGAAAATATCAACAAATGTTATCATCGTTGACCCCATGATACATATGAACGCCTATAGATCACATTCTCTTATATACAACCTTTCATCACGATGATGCTATTCGAACGTCTAAAAGACATTAACATCACTTAGAAAAAAGCAAATTTACACTAAATGTTTTTTGAGCCATTTGTTCTGAACAGGTCCAATCTTTAAAATTTGTTTTATTGAGATCTGTTTATTTGCAGAACAAGTATAAATAAATTTATCTAATGAAGCTTTTAGTCTTCTATTTTATGAAGCACATCACACAGGAAAAGTACAAAACAGTATATGAATTAAGCAAGTAAATAGCGACACATATCAGTTAATCAAAATGCTACAATGTTGCAAATGAGAGAACTTCTTTGATGAGACTAAAAAAATGAAACAAACAACGACTAAAGGATTTTAGAACAAACAGGAAAATAAATAAAAAAAACGAAAAAGGTAGAATCTCAAAACTTTTATATAAGCGATCCATTTTTCTATTGGATATTTCCCTATTGGTGGGCCCGGAGGGACTCGAACCCCCAACCAAGCGGTTATGAGCCGCTGGCTCTAACCAATTGAGCTACAGGCCCCACATAGGTTGTTTCTCTCTAAACTAAAATGCCCTATGATACAAGAGCTGACAAAGATTATAACCCATCTTTTTCTCTTTTCTATTGGTTTTTTTTTCAGTGCTCTAATTTCTTTACAAAAACTCTTAAAAATGAGAGAATAATTAACTGACAAATATAAAGGTATAGATATGATAGAAAAGAAAATTCAACCACTGAAGGGTTCTCTGGTTAAAACAGTTATATTAGCATTTACACTCTTAACCACATCGTTGACTGTACGTGCTTATGCTGAAGAAAATAAAATGAAAAATGCAACAATTACAGTGACAGCAATCGGAGAAAGTCAAGCCGCACCGGATATGGCAATTATTAATCTAGCCGTTGTTACCTATGATAAAACTGCCCAAAAGGCATTAGCTTCCAATAATCAATCCATCAATGATATTATAAAAGCTTTTAAAAACAATGGTATCCAAGCAAATGATTTGCAAACATCAGGCTTATCCATTTATCAGTCAACCTCTGATAAACAGCACGAAAAAAAGAATAATGAAAAACTCTATCATGTTTCAAATTCTTTAACCGTACGCATTCGTGATCTTACCAATGCTGGTAAAATCTTTGATCAAGCGATGTCACTAGGTGTTAATTCAGTTAACGGCATTACTTTTACCAACGCAGATACAAAGCCATTTTATCAAGAAGCACGTAAAAAAGCCATTACTGAAGCCATTGAAAAAGCGCAAACGATAGCGCAAGCGGCCGATTTAAAATTAGGAAAAATTATTGAAATCAATGAAAAGGATGATTACTATCACCCAACACCACGTCTCATGAGTAGAGCAGCAGATGTAAGCTACGCAAATACAAATTTTGCTGGTGGTGAGTTAAATTATAACGTGAGCGTCACTGTAGTCTTTGCGATCGATTAAGTCACAAACAGTTGTATAAAAATTACATTACTGGCCTTCACGTAGAAGACCAGTAATGTGATAAAGATATTCTTCCTCAGATAATAATTCGTCTTCGTAAACCTCTATTTGTCCGCGTGCAGAAATACGCGCTGTATGTACCGTCTGACAATCTCCTGATACTAATGGATGCCACCAATGAAGATCTTTTCCCTCATAAATTAATCTATAAGCACAACTTTCTGGAAGCCAACGCGCTGTTTTAACTGTCGTAATGTCTAGCGACATACAATCTGGTACAATTGATTTACGATGAGCATAATCTCGACACCTGCAAGTTTCCCCATCTAAAAGACGACAAGCAATACTGGTTGCATAAAGGTCACCCGTATCGTCGTCCTCAACTTTATGGAGACAACAACGGCCACAGCCATCACAAAGGCTCTCCCACTCAGAAATGGAAATCTCTTCTAATTTTTTTACTTTCCAAAAGGGGAGTTCTCCACTCATAAACTCAGACACACCTTTTTTAATTAAGACGATCTATAAAAATAAAACGTTTAATTTCTATAATTTCATCTATTTCTGTCTCTTAAAAAGATTCAACTCAATGTATACTTTAAACCATGTTCTTAAAATCTATCTGAATAAAAAGAGAATATTCAAAAAATAGCGCATATAAATGAACATAACCTATTGAAAAATCTCTTTATAAACTGACAAAGAATAAAATGCGTCACCTAAAATGATAGAAAAATCCCGCAAAAGAATACACATTTTTCATCAAAAAGTCCGTATGTTGCAATATAAGTTTATTCCTAATAGATCCCATTTCTTAAAAAACGAGCTGCGCTATACGCAAAGTAATGTTTTTATCGTTCATTTCTTGAAAGCCCCCCTACTCTCTACTCCATAAACACCCTTTGCCCTATATCTATTCTTTTGAGACAGAGAAGTATAAAGCCCCAAAGCTAAGAAAAACATTAAACATCGCAAACTTTCTAGATTATTCAAATTCTTCCCATGTTTTTCTCAAGAAAGTATCCAAGTACAACATGACGCACCTCCCCCCCTTCATTAAGAAGAAAGAGGAAGTTATTAAAATGCACAAGAATTCCTTTATTTAAGAATCGAGAAAACTGCGCAATTTTCGTGAACGGCTAGGATGTTTCAATTTACGAAGTGCCTTTGCTTCAATCTGACGAATACGCTCTCTTGTAACTGAAAATTGTTGTCCTACTTCTTCCAACGTGTGATCTGTATTCATCCCTATTCCAAAACGCATCCGCAAAACACGTTCTTCCCGCGGTGTTAATGAAGCAAGAACGCGTGTTGTCGTATCTCGCAGATTAGCTTGGATAGCTGCATCAATTGGTAATAACGCATTCCTATCCTCAATAAAATCACCCAAATGGGAATCATCTTCATCACCAACAGGCGTTTCGAGAGAAATAGGTTCTTTTGCAATTTTAAGAACTTTTCGTACTTTTTCTAACGGCATAGAAAGCTTGCTAGATAATTCTTCTGGTGTTGGTTCTCGTCCAATTTCATGGAGAATCTGACGCGAGGTACGAACGATTTTATTAATTGTTTCAATCATATGAACAGGGATACGAATTGTACGTGCCTGATCTGCAATTGAACGTGTAATAGCCTGACGAATCCACCATGTTGCATAAGTTGAAAACTTGTAGCCGCGCCGATATTCAAACTTATCCACAGCCTTCATCAAACCGATATTGCCTTCTTGAATAAGATCAAGAAACTGCAAACCACGATTAGTGTATTTTTTTGCAATTGAAATAACAAGACGCAAATTAGATTCTACCATCTCTTTTTTCGCAATAGTTGATTCGCGTTCACCTTTCTGCACCTGCATAACAATCCGACGAAATTCACCAATCGAAATAGCCGTTTCTTGCGCAAGATTTTGTATCTCACTTCGCAGTTTTTGGATTTCTTTTGCTTCACGCACCGAAAACTCTTTCCAACCAGGTGTAGGCAAAGCAGCAATATAATTCATCCAATCTGCGTCCAATTCACGCCCTTGGTATTCTTTTAAAAAGTCCTCATGGCCAATGCCATAGCTATTGGCAATCCGTTTCAGCTTACCTTCATTATGAATCAATCTCTTATTGATGTCATAAAGCTGTTCAACCAAAGCTTCAATACGATTTTGGTTTAAAGAAAGAGATTTTACTGCTTGAATCAACTCACCCTTTAATTGAATATATTTCTTCTTCTGAGAAGAAGTAAGGGCCCCCTCTTTACGCTCTGCCAAACTGCTTTCAACATGCTGATCTTGTAATTTTCGTAATTTCACATAGGTTTGAGCAATAAAATCCAATGTTTCCATAACTTGAGGACAAAGCTCATTTTCCATTGCAGCAAGCGATAAGTTAACATCGTCATCGTCTTCTTCATCATCGTCTTCAATATTTCTCTCTCCTGCGCTCTCCCCCATATTACGTATACCAGAAGACATTTTTTCTTCTACCGTCTTATCAACTTCACTTCGCTCAATAATAGGAGCCTGCTTTGCTTCTGGACCAGCATAAGTCGTTTCAAGATCAATAATTTCACGAAGAAGAATACGCTGCTCTTTTAACTCGTCACGCCAGATAATAAGAGCCTGAAAAGTCAAAGGACTCTCACAAAGTCCCGCAATCATTGTCTCACGCCCTGCTTCAATACGCTTAGCAATGGCAATTTCGCCTTCCCGCGAAAGAAGCTCAACAGCTCCCATCTCACGCAAATACATACGCACCGGATCATCCGTACGATCTGTTACTTCGCGTTTATTCGTTGTCGTTGCAATTGCGTGGCTAGAGGCTTCTACTAAATCACCACCCTCTACCGTAACTTCTTCTTCATAATTTTCAGACTCAACTTCATCCTCATCATCCACAACATTAACCCCCATCTCAGAGAACATCGCCAAGATATCTTCAATTTGTTCGGATGTAACCTCGTCAGAAGGAAGAACTGCATTGAGTTCATCCATTGTTACGTAACCATTTTTTTTGGCAAGCTTAATCATTTTCTTGATGGCATCATCAGAAAAATCAAGAAGAGGACTATCCAAACTCGCTTGGCTTGTTACTTCTGCATTATCTTTCTGTTTAACCTTTGTTGCCATACCATAACTCCACTCGATCACTTCACAGTTTCCATGTAACCATAGTTTCCATGTGACCAGTTTGTTTGTTCTCACTAAAATCTACCAATAGTTACTCATATATACTTCCTTTTAAGAGATTACTATTGGAAAGAATACATTTTGTATATGCCCTGACATCCAGACAAACTCGACATCCAGACAAAAACGCGGGAAAACTCCAGAAGTTTCCCCGACACCTCTCAGCCCTTCTGAGATAATCTCTGTACCCTATCGTAAGAACCAATTTCCCGCTTTTCCTAAAATTTACCCGCTTTTTCTAAAATTTAATTGTCATCTTTATAAAAATGTCACTCCACATAAAGTTCCTCATCTAAAATTTAAGTGACTGATTCGCATTAAAAAAGCGAATCATTTTATCGTATCTTGTGTATTCCCGTCTATTTTTTCATCCAACCAACTTCCAAACCCTTCAATTAACGCTTCTGTTGCCTGCATCTGCTCCAGCTCATTTTTTACCTCACGAAGCAGATCAAAAACCTCACTCTTAGGATTTTCTACAAGTTGCTCTTCAATATCCTGTAATCTCTTATGTAGGTGGTGTTCTTGAAGATGCAAGTAGACAGCTTGTTTTAATATAGCACGTGCATCTTCTATAGGGGCTCCACCAAGGATAATACGCATACCAATATTTTGCACAAGATGTTTCATACGCTCTAACAGAGCTTTTTGTTCTCTTTTCTCTAAGAATGCAACCATCGTCTCTTTATCATGAAGCTGTTGGTCCCCAAGAATTTCCAACATAGCTTGATGAAGAGTTATCAATTGAGTATTTTTTAATTCTAACTCAGAAAGAATTTCAAAATTTTCATACCACAACTCAGGATAGTAAGCTAAAGTGAGTAAAATCACTGCTTCACGCAAAGGAATAGATTGCGAAGAATTTCGTACTATTTCAGAATTTGCTAACAGAGAAAAGGTTTGATCTTTAAAGGTCCTATTTGGTGAAGATTGATCATATCGCCCTCCCCCCTTTTTTTTCGAAAAAGAGGGACGAAAAAAATCAAAAAGGCGTTTTTTTACATCTTGCAAATAATAACGGCGGACATCTTCATCCTTAATCGTAAAAATTTGTTGTTTCAGTTGTTTTTCTAGCGCTGCTCGTGTCTCTGGAATTTCAAAATGCTTTCCATAGGTAGCTCGCCACCATAAAAGCTCACTCAAAGGAATTGCCTTTTGCAAAAAAGAAGAAAAAAGCTGTGCTCCACCAGCACAAACAATTTCATCAGGATCTTTCCCTTGTGGCAACAAAACAAAGCGTACACAAACCCCAGCCTTTAAAAGAGGCAACACACGATCAGCAACACGAAAAGCAGCTTTTAAACCAGCATCATCACCATCAAAACACAAAATGGGCTCCTTCCCCATCTGCCATAAAAGCTCAATTTGCGCTTCCGTTAATGCTGTCCCTAAGGGCGCTACGACTCCTTCAAAACCAGCTTTAGTCAATGCAATGACATCCATATACCCCTCAACAACAAGAAGTGAATGAATTTTTTCATCGCCAACAAAGCGACTATTTTTGCGAGCTGCTGCCGCGTTATAAAGTATATTTCCTTTATGAAACAGCACTGTTTCAGGGCTATTGAGATATTTTGCTCGTGTCTCTTTCTCTAATGCACGCCCTCCGAAAGCCACCACACGTCCGCGCAAATCTTCGATAGGAAACATAATGCGATTTCTAAATCGGTCATAAGAATCCGCGCTCTCCTCATGCACTGAGAGAAGCCCACATTCTTCCATTTGCTTTATTGAAATGCCCCGTGCACTCAAAGCTTCTTTCAAAGCTGTACGCCTTACCGGTGCAAAACCAATGCGGAAACGCTCTACAAGCTCTGGTGTAACACCACGTGCATCCAGATAACGACGTGCTTGCGTACCTTCTTTATCGCGTAAATTATATTGGAAAAAATCTGTAGCAATTTTCATCACATCATAAAGGTCAGCTTTTTCCAGTTGACGTTTATGACTCTGTGAATCCAAAATAGGGAGTTTTATTCCCGCAAAATCAGCCAAACGCTCTACACTTTCTGAAAAGTGCAATCCATCAAGCTCACACAAAAAGGTAAAAATATCTCCACTTACACCACAACCAAAACAATAATAGCGCCCTTTATGATCATCACAATGAAAACTTGGCGTTTTTTCACCATGAAATGGACAGCAACACCAAAAGTCTCCCCGTGAAGGCTTACTTTTTCGAGGATCAAAATCCACCCGTTGCCCAATCACTGTTGAAATTGGGAGTCTCGTACGCAGTTCATTAAGGAAATCGGGCGGAAAACGCATTATCTCTCACAGAGTTTGAAAATTCTTTTTTGCATATTTAACGACTTTAGAGCATAATTCCAATACTTCCTCTTAAGCAGTTGTAAAATTTTAAACCCTCAACTGCATATATTTTTAGAAATGGAGAATAAAAAAGTGATCGAATTTATTGTTCAATATCCGTGGTTAGAGGCTATTTCTTGGCTTATTATTCTTACTATAGCTGCCCTTTTAGTGAACTTTCTAGGACGAAAATTACTTATTCACGGAGCAAAAAAACTCTCTTCTTTTCTCCCCAAAAATACAACGATCGATATTAATAATGCTATTCAATACATGGCAAATATCACTTCAGCTTTTATTCTTTCAATTGGTGTTAATTTTATTCCAACATTGCCCGATGCATTTAGCACTGTCATCGGTAATGTTGCCAACGCCTTCATTATCTTTTTTGTTGTCCTGACAATTTCTTCCTGTCTCAATGTCATTAACATCCTTTACGAACAACGACCAACAGCACGACTAAAACCAATAAAAGGTTATATTCAAATTGCTAAAATTGCACTTTTTGCTGTTGCAACAATTTTAATGGTTGCTACATTGATTGACCGCTCCCCTCTTATTCTCTTCTCCGGTCTTGGTGCAATGGCCGCGGTTCTCATGTTAATTTTTCAAGATACGCTCCTTTCTCTCGTTGCCGGTATTCAAATTTCATCCACTGATATGGTTCGCGTTGGAGATTGGATTGAAATCCCCAATCTCGGTGCCGATGGTGATGTTATTGAAATTGCCTTGCATACTGTTAAAGTTCAAAATTTCGACAACACCATCACCTCAGTTCCTATCCGTAAACTTGTGACCGACCCTTTTAAAAATTGGCGTGGCATGCAAGAATCAGGTGGCAGACGCATCAAACGCTCCCTTTTTATTGATCAATCAAGTATCCATTTTCTCACAGAAGAAGAACAAAAATATCTTTCTCGATTTAATTTATTAGAAAATTATTTCACGCAAAAAGTAGCAGAAATTGATCAATGGAATGCTCAATTAGATAAAAATCATGATGTCTTAGCCAACACGCGCCGTTTAACCAACATTGGAACTTTTCGTGCTTATGTTTTTGCTTATCTACAACAGCATCTAAATATCAACCCTAATATGACCTATATGGCAAGGCAATTACCTCCTACAGAAAATGGTTTACCCTTAGAAATCTATTGCTTTACGAACACCACCGTTTGGATAGACTATGAACAAATTCAAGGCGATATTTTTGATCACCTTTATTCTATTCTGCCCTGTTTTGGTCTAAAGGTTTTTCAAAATCCAAGCGGTTATGATTTTAATCAAGTATTAAAAGCAAAAGTGAAATAAAAACAATAAACTTCAATTTATTAATTTTGAAGTAACCACATTCACAACAACAAAGAAAGAATAAAGTATCATGAATGGTTCATTGGTACTCCTTCATCTTGCCGGCGCTATTTCTTTACTTCTCTGGGCCACACGCATGGTGCGCACAGGAATTGAACGCGCCTATGGTGACAGACTTAAATATAAAATGTGCCACGTCATTTCAAAACCATTGTTTGCTGTAAGTTTTGGACTTTTTACAGCAATGATTTTACAAAGCTCTACAGCAATAACGCTCCTCGTTGGTTCTTTCGTTGAATCTGGTTTTGTCTCTGGAGTAGCAGGACTTATGGCTGTACGTGGAGGAGAATTAGGGTCAGCAATCGTTGTAAAAATTCTCACCTATGACCTCACTCTTGTTGTGCCCTTGTGTCTTTTAATGGGCACTTGTATCTTCATGACAACAGAAAAACGTGAATGGCGTCAAATAGGACGTATTGTCATCGGTATTGGTCTTTTGATTTTATCTTTAGAGATGATAAGTACAGCGACAGAACCTTTACGTGAAAGCGAAATTTTGCCTAGCATCATTCGTTATCTTTCAACCGATCCTGTTTCCTCTTTTTTGTTGGCTGCTGGCTTAACCTACCTCTTACATTCATCCATCGCAGGAATCATTTTGCTGGTCAATTTTGCCAATTACGATCTTATTCATACGCAACTCTGTGTTGTCATGGTTCTTGGTGTCAACTTTGGCTCTTCTCTTATAGCACCACTTTTAACGCGCAACGCCTCTCCTAATACCCGCCTCGTTCCCTTAGGAAACTTACTCATGCGTGGGGCCGGTTCAATCCTTATACTTATCTTATTTCTCTCCTTTCACCCTCCCATCACATGGCTTGGCAATAACGCCCCTACTCAAGTAATCAACGCCCATATCATTTTTAATGTTTTCATTCTCCTTGCTGGAATACCACTTTCAAAATGGGTTTTAAAATTAACCACTCAGATCGTGAATATAAGTGCAAAAAAAATGCAAGCTAACAAAACGCTCAATTTATCCGATCAAACAGCTCTTGATGACAGTGTTCTTGAACGCCCAACTCTCGCTCTCTCAAATGTCATGCGTGAAGTCATTCATATTTGTGATCTTGTAGACATCATGCTAGAAAAAATCATGGGACTTTATGAAAATCCTGACCCCAATATTATTCGTGAACTCAACCAACTCAACACCATATTGGACAAAAAACATATCGCCATCAAACTTTATCTTGCACGATTAGCGGGACAAAAATTATCTGACGAAGAAGCTCTTCAAACGCAAGAACTTCTAGGCGCCTGTATAAAATTAGACCAAGCAGGCGATATCATTATTCATAATATGCTGATGCTGGTTAAAAAGAAACAACAAAAAGGTTTACAGTTCAGCAGCGAGGGCTGGAGTGATCTCCTTCGTTTCCACGCCATTGTACTAGCCAACGCGCATATAGCATTTAACGTTCTCGTCTCACGTGATACACATACTGCACACCTATTGGTACAAAAAAAAGATCAACTACGAAACTTAGAAAAAGAGATGAGTTTAAAACATTTTAAACGTCTGCGTGAAGGGGATCTCAAAAATGTAGAATCATCCAGTCTTCATCTCGACACTGTGCGCGACCTCAAACAAATCAACTCTCTTTTGACCTCAATGATCTACCCCATTTTAGAAGAACAGGGACTTCTTCAAAGTTCTCGTCTACGCACCCCTGCTGAAGAACAAACAGAAAAAACTTAAACTTTTCAAATAACTTGAATAAAACACACATCACATCGATTATTCAATTTTGAATATGGTCAAGATATTGATTTAATCAAAACATCTTATTATTTGACAATTTAAATGAGCTTTCTTCATCGTAAATTTCTTTCATTTAAAATCTATTCATGATGAATTGCTCAAAGTCATTTGCTTGCACATTACAAACAAAGCAGCATGTAGAATAGAACTCTTGAAGAAAGACATAAAAATGCCTAACCATCTCAAAGCCAAGACTGTTAAACACATAAAGAATAGGTCAAGAGTATGATAGTTCCAACCTAAACTCGCCTTGTAAAAAGGGGATCGCTTCACAGTAGCAGCAAAACAGAAATGCTCTATAAGGAATGCAAAACCCCACAAAAATGCAATATTTATATCAAGATCTGTAGAGGTTAAACCTATACAGCCACGCTATAACGTGTCAACAAAGCAGTTTTAATTTCAAACATCATTGATATCAATTGGCAAGCTCCAAACTTTTAAATATCCATTTTACTTATTGCTTTAATCACAGTTGTTTTTTTCAATTTAAGAGAGAGCTTTAAAAAGCTTATAAATACACTTTATGAGTTATTAAAACATTTTCACTAATATTTTCTTATTTTATTCGTATTTCTAAATTAATTAATTTGTTTATAAATTAAAATGTATTATATATTTATACTTATTAAGTATTATTATGATACAAATGTGAATATTATTTTAATATAAAGGAAAGTAATAAGTAAAATATCTAAAAGCAATATCCTTTCCACTGGGTAAAAAAGGAATAAACCTTGATTTTTACAAAGTTTACTCTAGTTACAATTTAAATTCAGGCAAAGGAGGGTATCATGGAAAATGCAAACATCGGCTGGATTGCAGCTATTGTCATTGGCGGGATTGCAGGTTGGGCTGCACAGTATATTATGAAAAGCCAAACAGGAATATTGTTAAATATTATCTTAGGGATTATTGGCGCTGCGCTAGCAAGCTTTCTTTTTAGTCTTTTAGGTGTAAGTTTTGCTGGTTGGCTTGGCTATCTTATTTCAGGTTTTATAGGAGCCTGTATTCTTATATGGATAGGACAAAAAATTCGATCATAGAGTATTTATTTTTTACACCTTTTGGAATTCAATACAAAACTAGGAAACAACTAGCAGAGTTTGAAATATTTTCTTGTAACTTGGTGTTACCAATTTTGATATGATGGTGAGATGCTTAAGCTGCGATTTTAGGCATACACCATCACCGTATTATAAAACGAAATGCAGTAAAGAACTTTATAACGCACCATTTCATACCTATATAAACTTACGCATATCAGGAGAGATATGTTGCGTTATTTTAACGAAATACGAACTGATTTTTGTACCACGTGCGCAAATCCAGCATATCTCACTGTAATAACAATTCATAAGGTTACAAAAATCACTAACGATGATTAAAAATTCTACCGTATAATGCTAATACCTATACACTCTATCAACAATACCCTTTTTACCAAGAAAACTCGAAGAGCTTTTTTGCATCTTAAGAAATAAAGAGAGACGGTAAGAACAAAATGATAAAGAATTTTTTCTAATCTATGAAAGAAAATAGTATATAAAATAAATATGAAATAATATTAATGTAACTTTATTATAGAATTACTACAAATTATGTTATGTGAAGTAATTTTTAACAATTTTAACAATATAATGTATTTTAAAGTTTTCAAAAATATATGCATTAATATAAATTTCTTGATTATAAAGAATACGATCCCCTTTACATCTCAATTCAAAAGATTTGAATACCTCTTCACTTTCTAAAGTATAAAATAAAGTTTTGTTCCTCTTAAAACTTCCTCTTTATATCATCTTGCATAGATGAATTTTTAGCTCTTCTTTATATGCGTTACAAACGAATTTTAAAGTACGAAACATTTTTCCCATTGCTCTCATGCGATAAAGAAATTTCCGTAACGCATTGTGAAAGCGCCTTGGATAAAACATAATACCTTATTTTGCTTTTTTAATGAAAATAACCCTATAATATATACTTCCCGCATATCTTCTTTTAAAGACCTTTGCAATCGACTTTCCCTTTGATATCTTCCTGTTAAAATCTTGCTGCTTTTATACTCCTTGTATTACAATAGAGCTATCTATTTAACCCAACATAACATATGGAATAAGACTTTAGCTGTGGAGTAAAACGATGTCTGATCTTGAAGATTCCATCTTACCGCCTCTAACGTGGTTCTCTGATCAAAATCCTCCAATACCAGAAAACGTTCGCGATTGGCTCATGGAATCGGGCTCGATGACGCTTCGATTAAAGAAATATTGTACCTGCCTCCAAGTTCAACCACAACGCGAATGTTTTATTACGCAAGATAAATTAACAGAAGAAGCAGAGCATCTCCCCGAAAGTGCGCGTTATTGGCTACGCGAAATCATATTAATGGGAGATAATAAACCTTGGCTCCTTGGACGCACTGTAATTCCACAAGAAACCCTCCTACACAATCAAGCCTTGATGCATTTGGGAACTGTACCTCTAGGACATTATTTATTTAACAATGACAAATTAACCCGCGATTACATTCATATTGGTCAACAAGGTGCACTATGGGCACGCCGTTCCCGTTTGCGGTTAACGGGTAAGCCATTGTTGCTAACTGAACTATTTTTAACAGATTCACCACTGTATCCCCACAAATAGAGGTTACTCATTTTATTCTGCATAATTTATAGATTTTATATAGCTTATAAGGGATTTAATCAGAGAAAAGAATTTCAAAATTATCTCAAGAACACATTAAAAACAAAGATTTCTTTTCAAAATATCCTTTTATTTCATAAACTCAGCTTAAAAAATCTCTTCCCTAGAAAAAACGTTCTAAAATTCTGATTTTCTTATCATTAAAACCAGCACTTGAATTAAAAAGATACACGCCATATTGATAAAACCATCTATATTTAAATTTCTTACCGAATAATCACTACTCTAAATATGGTAACTCTTTATCAAACAAATGCTTTGAAACAGCAAAAAAAGACAATAATACACTCCCCAAAATTGGAAATCTGTATCAATTAACTTAATCATCCTGTTTTAAAATTTTTAACAGTGCAAATAATAGATCTTTTTTAAAAAGTAAAAACTCTATAACCTTTTTGTTTTTTAATGATCTAACAGCTTTGAAGAACAGAAAAATATAATACATAAAAGAATGTTTATTGCTCTATAAGAGCCAAAAAAACTTCGTTGATTTCAAAAAAATATTTTTTTGATAATAGTATGTATATAAAAAATAAATGATATTTATCAACATCCTACTGATTTATAAAGGTGACGCACAATAAAAAATATTTTCCCATCCCCTTGAATTAACAAGATCTATTGCAATTTTTTACGAAGACTATTGCACACTTTAGAAAAATTCATTTGCCCCGCATACCGTTCCTTAAGCCATGCCATCACCTTACCTATATCGCGTAATTTTTCAGCCTTTGTTTGTGCCAAAGCTTCACAAAGAACCTGTTCTACTTCCATCTCCTTAAGTTGATAGGGAAGAAATTCACGAATAACTTCTATTTCTGCTTGTCCTCTCTCTGCCAATTCCAAGCAACCAGACTCTTTATAGGCTCGCATCAATTCTTCACGCTGTTGAAGCATTTTAGTGAAAACAGACTGTATCTGCTGATCATCCACTTCTAGCTTCCCCTCATCATAATAAAGAATATCACGATCCCTAACTGCAGCATTCATTAAACGAAGTGTAGCAAGACGCGCACTATCTTGCACTTTCAAAGCAGCCCTAAGAGCCCCATCAATCTGGTTACGCAACATAAATTTATCCAATTTTGTTCAAGAAGAATATGCCTTTTAACCAATCTTTATCCATCTTGCAATGGAAGATAAAAAAATAATTAAGGACTCGATCTTCGAAAAGCTAAAACAAGACTTTACCTCTTCATGGAATGTACTTATACTGCCTATTTCAAGCGAAACGTTACCAGAATAATATACACAGCATCTGTTAAAGGTATGATTTTTGTGTAAAGTTGGTCATTATACCTTTCAGAGAATAAATTGTGGATACATACTATGATACAAGCAACTTCACCCAGCCACCCTTGGAGTATCAAAAAACCGACAGCCCTCTTAGTCTTAGCAGATGGAACCGTTATTGAAGGCAAAGGAGCAGGTGCTACAGGTATCGCTGAAGCTGAAGTGTGTTTTAACACCGCCATCACAGGCTATGAAGAAATCCTCACCGACCCATCATACACACAACAAATCGTTAATTTTACTTTTCCTCATATAGGAAATGTAGGGGCAAATAGCGAAGATATTGAAGATCTCTCTCCTCTCAATTGTCATGGTGCTGTTGGCGCTATTTTCAAAGCAGATATTACACATCCCTCAAATTATCGATCCAATGAAAATCTTCATCAATGGCTTAAAACGCGTAAAATTATTGCACTTTGTGGTATTGATACACGTGCACTCACAATTCTTATTCGTGAAAAAGGTGCACAAAATGCTGTCATTGCACATGATGCTAATGGAAACTTTGATATTCCTTCTTTAAAGAAACGTGCGCAAAAATGGCACGGTCTCGTCAATCTTGACCTTACGAAAGACGTGACATCTCAATCATCAATGCAATGGAATGAAAAACCATGGAGTTGGAATAAAGGATACGGTACAAACAATGTGCACAATCTTCATATCATTGCAATTGACTACGGTATTAAGCGCAATATTCTTCGCCTTATGGCAACACAAAAAGCCCGCATTACTGTTGTGCCTGCCCACACAACTGCAAAAGAAATTCTGGCAATGAACCCTGATGGCATTTTTCTTTCTAATGGACCAGGAGACCCCGCAGCTACGGCTCAATATGCCATTCCAACAATTAAAACATTAATTGATCATAATTTGCCAATTTTTGGAATATGTCTTGGTCATCAACTTCTCGCTCTTACGGTTGGTGCAAAAACCGTGAAAATGCACCAAGGACATCATGGTGCCAACCACCCAGTTAAAGACCTTAACACTGGAAAAGTTGAGATTGTATCGATGAATCACGGTTTTACCGTAGATTCTTCCTCTTTACCACAACATGTTCAAGAAACACATATTTCTCTCTTTGATGGTTCAAACTGTGGTATTCGAATCATTGGAAAACCTGTTTTTTCTGTTCAATATCACCCCGAAGCTTCTCCTGGACCACAAGATAGCCACTACCTCTTTCAGCATTTTTGTGATCTCATTATGAATTATAAAAAAATATCTTAAAATAAAAAGCCTCACCTTTTAACTTCTCTCCTTTAAATTATATCATCTTCCTACGCACAATTATATTATTTTTATACCTACAACTTATTGAAGTTGTATTATTATTTATCATTCTGATAACTAAAAAGAGCGCACTGAATAGCTTAAATTTTTCTCCTTCCTCTTCTCTTAAGGTCGTATCCATCAAAATCATTGGCTTCTCCCCCCAAGCAAGGTAAGTGTATCGATAAAAACTATTTTTAAAAAGAGTAAAGTGTCTAACATTCAAAAAAGTGCCTAAACTTCAAATAAGCATTTGATTCACAATACAATTTTAAGCATTCTATTTTGCATGAGAAGCATAACTCCTCCTAAAGAATAAAAAAATTAAAGTGTGAGACAATGCAACAAATCTCTACTTTTTAAAAGATATTGCCGTAGATGGTTTTGAAAACTGTAAAGCCGAATAAAAAAGTAATAGCAAAACAGAAAACATCTTTTCAATTTTACAACTTTATATTCTTCCAAAATGAGGTTTTCTTTCGATTCCAGAAGTTATGCCAACAAATATAAGCAATATTTACTTCCAATTTGCCATATAAAATTTGGAATTGTTCATACAATACTGATACATCTAACGCAGATACGTTTTAATCTTTTGTTTTCAATATGCTGCTGCATTAGCACTGGATATTAATTTGCAAGCAATAGAAAAAATACGGACTCCCCTATACAAACAATATCACAAAATAAAAAAAATTATTTGCACTAAATGAGAAGGATATATCGATATTTTATATAACACTTTGTTAAACAAATATTACAAAAAACTTTCTGCCTATAAAATGATACATTTTGTTTATCTTGTGCATTCTTCTAGCAAAATAGTACGTACCGGCCTCTCTCAACAAATTAACGTACCCGCAAGGCAAAAATAACTGTCGCAACGACAAGAAGAAAAAAGCCTCCAACAAAAGGAGCACCTGAAAAATAAAACAGTGCATTTTTATCTGTAAAACATTCAAAAAGAAACACATAAAAAACAGAACCAAATGTTAAACTTAATGAAATAACAGATGTCATCGCTCCTTGCAGTTCTCCTTGTACATTTGTCGGTACCTGCGCTGAAGCAATCGCACGTATAGGTGCATGAACAAGATATTCAAGCATTGTACACATACAAACCATATAAACCATCCACCCCTGCGTCGCGAATGTATAGCCCAGCATAGCAACAGAGGCAAACAAAAGCCCCACTATAACAATATGCCAATCACTCCATCGTTTAGAAAAATAAGGCAAAAAGAGAGCGACTACAATAAATTGGCCTATCCCAAAAACACTATAGGAGAGTCCAATAGAAAAAGAACTCCAATCATAGCGTTCTTTTGCAATGAACGCCCAAATGCTTAACCATACAGATTCCGCAAACCAATAAAGAAAAAAGACCAATAACACCCAAAGAACCATCGGATATTGTTTCAGGTGCCAAAAAGCACCTAAGGGATTTGCCCGCTTAATATCAAAAAAGCGCCTATTCCATAAAGAAAGGGTTTCTGGAAGCATAACCCAAGAAAAAATAAAATTAATGAGTGAAAAACCAACAGCAAAATAAAACGGAATACGCGGACCAAACTGACCTAAAAAACCACCAATAAACGATCCTAAAATAAACCCCAATGCGGATGCAATGCCTAACAGACCAAAATTGCGTGTACGGGTTTTATCATCAGATATATCCGCAAGATAAGCTGTACAAGTTGCAAAACTAGCGCCACTTATCCCTGACAAAAGACGCCCGATAAATAACATAGAATAGCTCCATGCTATAGCACATATGAGATTATCAAGAGCAAAGCAGATAATAGAGAGAAGCAAAATAGGACGACGACCATAACGATCAGAGAGATTGCCAATAACAGGAGCAAACAAAAACTGCATCACTGAATAAGCTGCAAGTAATTTTCCTCTTTCTACAAAAGATGTACTGACCTCTTTTCCAGTTAATTGAGAAAAATATTCAGGCAAAACAGGACAAATGATCGCAATACAAAGAATATCTAACAATAAAGTGATGAACACTAAAATGAGCCCACGCTGAACAAATTTCGGATTGAGCATTTGGTCTTGCATAACATACACACTATTTTACGCATACAATTACTTCCCCGCTATATTTTAACTCCCTTTTCCTTTTAAAAGTATTCTATACCGTATACTTTTCACATATGAAATAATAACAAAGTAAAAATTTAAGTAAGAGTCAAGATAAAACTGTAAAATTACGTTTTAATTGGTGTATCTTTAGTTGCTATCTCATTGTCAAAGAATAAAAATTTTTTTTTGCATTACACAAACAAAATATTTGTGCGACAAACTCATGAACAAAATTTCATGAAACACAGAGTATTTCCAATAGTTTTAGAGACATTACGATGAATTTTATCAGACATCATTTTCCCCTCTCATCCCACCGTTTTCAGGAATCTCAATTCCATTGGATACGTTAGATATCCTATAGTAATTGAAACCTTTTAAAAGATAAGCTCTTAAAAAATTTTCTTACCCTCAGAATATGCTATAAAGTTAAAGCAGCAACACCAGAATAGCTTAACAACGTAAAAAGCTCATCATATTTTTAAAAATATTTATTTGACAATAATTTTGATTAAAAAATAAGTATATTATAGAGAAAAATCCTTTAATTCTATAATCTTAGAAAAGATTCATATCGTTTGCAATTTGTGTAACCTTAAAAACCATGATTTTATCTTTATATTCATTGATACTCTTAATGATTGTATGCTAGCATTAAATCTAACGATGATCATGATAAGCATTTAAAAAATAGCACTTTTAGAAATAGTTCGTCATGAATTTTTAATTCAAAATGGTGTATAAAATGCGAAAAATATCCCTATTAATTCTCATATTAATGTTGGTAACAGGATGTGATGTTCAGGATTCTGATTCACAAGAGAGTACTGTAGAAAATAAAATAAAAACACAACAAACAACCAACGTAAACCTAGATCCCTATACTCTAAATAAATTAAATGCTCTTCTCAAAAAACGTTCAGAAACAAATTATCAGGAAAAAGGGGCACTAATTGACTTTCTTTCTGAAGCTTTTTTAGGGACACCTTACCAAGCAAATATGTTACATGGCTCAGAAAATACACCAGAAAAACTGATTATTGATTTTAGAGGCTTAGATTGCTTCACTTATCTGGATTATGTTGAAGCATTGCGCAAATCAACATCCCAAACAGAATTCATAAATAACGTCATAAAAACGCGTTATATTAACGGTAATGTTCATTTTTTAAATCGGAAACATTTTTTTACGGATTGGGCTTATAGAGAATATAAACTCGCCACTGATATTACCGCTGAAATAAGTCCCCATGCGGTAAAAATAGAAAAATATCTCAATAAAAAAGCTGATGGTGGAAGCTATCTACCTGGGTTGCCAGTTGTGAAACGCACAATAACGTATATTCCAAGTAACTTTATTAATGAGGAGGTTATAGGTCGTTTACAGTCTGGTGATTTCATTGGTATTTATACGAAACTTGCTGGATTGGATGTAACACATGTGGGCTTCTTTATCATGACAGATAAAGGGCCAATGTTAAGAAATGCTTCTTCACGAAAAGAAAACGAAAAAGTCGTTGATTCTCCTTTTATGAATTATGTTGAAAAAACACCAGGAATCATTGTTTTAAGAGCTCTTGAATAACATCATAGCGATATGAAATATCTTCTCTATTCTTAAAATATATACTGTCGTTATTCAGGTAAACATCTAACTTCGTTCAAGCTATACGGATACAATATATTTGTTTACAGTTTTAAGAGAAAAAAGTCGTTTTGATCTAACTTTGTTTATAAGTATGACAAAATCATTTTTGGAGAAATTACGGATTTGTAATCACTTTTACTGGTTGAACGATAAAGACAGAAAAAACTCTATTATAGTATCACGCTTTCCTTTCATATTCTCAACCAAGAGTTATCTTTAGATTACCGCTAATCTGATCTTTACGAATATAACGCAAAAGACACAAACGAACGTTTGTAAAAATAAGTAAAAGTAAAGCCAGATATGTTTGGTGGTTGTTTCATAAAGTATTCTATAAAAATTCGATCTACCTCTCTAATTTATTGCATATAAATTTTTGACTTTATAGCTTTTTTTTCCTTATAAAGTCTTTGCTTTTTGTTATTATCTATAAATTAAAATAGCCCTGATATAGCAGCATATTATGATTAGGATGCACCAGTACTGTACGAGTCCTTGTAAAATTTTGATGCCAGATTGGAATGAAAATATGAAGGCATCAATTAAAAACCAGTTTCTATCTTTAGCATCATTCTTTAGTTCAGCTTTACAATTTTCTACAGTAACGACAATAATATCCTTTAAAGAGTAGAGTTATGAGCATGATTTTTGTTTTTTCATCTTTTAATGAGTCCCCCATCCTTCATGCAATAAAGAACACTCTAAACAGAACACATTGTATCGATAAAACAACACATTTATTAGCAACAATAATGACGATTAATCTATGATCACAAACTTTAAAACCCTATTCATAACTTTTATACAAAATTTATAATTAAATCTCATTAAACTTATTACGAAGGCTTCACTCCTCCTCGCCCTAAGAAACGAAACATCTACTCCCGACAGTCTGTAAACGATCCGTTTTCTTAAATGGATTTAAGCTGCTAACCATTTCATGAGATTCACTTACAAAAGAATACACCGGCAAGTCCTATTTTGAATATTTACTCCATACTCTAAAAACACTTAATAGATCAAATTTTATATGCCTTATCTCACCACACCTTAAATGACAGTGTTTTAACGAAATAGAATAAATCTTGCCTTAAATACTCTGTTTAACCTTGTATACTTGATTGATGCAAAAATTAAATCAACAAAAGAGCATCATTGTATTTTCGAGAGGTATGAATCACCCCATCATAAAAAAACAGTCCTCATAACATAACAGACAATTTGAAAAATCTTTTTATATAAAAGGGATCACCGTTGTACCGGGAGGCAATTTTGCCTCATCTTCAGGCTCGACATGAATAGAAATACGCACATTATCAAATTCTTTTTGAAGAACAGCTTCGATTTTATCACAAATTTTATGTGCTTCTCCTACCTGCATTATAGCAGGCACAACCAAATGAAACTCTATAAAAGTAACCCTTCCAGCAACACGCGTCCGCAAATCATGGACCTCAAGCGCACCCGATGCATTTGCAGAAATCAGCTCCCGAATCCGCATGCTTTCATTCAATTCAACGCCAACATCCATTAACCCCTGAACAGCATTTCTAATCACCTTCCAGCCCTGTAAGAGAATATTAACGGCAACGATTATCGCTAAAATTGGATCTAAAGCTCCCCATCCCCCGACAAAACCGGCAATCAAACCAATTAAAATTGCAAGCGAAGTAAAAACATCTGTTATAAAATGCACTCCATCAGCTTTAAGAGCCGGTGAGCGATGGAGTTTTCCCTGCCAAATAAGAACCATTCCCCACATACAATTTATGACAGTTGCAATAAGATGAATAACAAGCCATATTCCAGGTTTCTGCAACAATTTAACGGTAGAAAGAGCTATCCATGCTTCTCTTAAAATAACAATTGCGGCAATAATAATGAGTACCCCTTCAAGAATTGCGGAAAAATATTCCGCTTTATGATGCCCAAAGGGATGATCATGATCTGCTGGCTTCATACTCACTTTAACAGCCCACCATGCTGCCAATGACGCAAGGATATTAACAATTGATTCCAATGCATCAGAATAAAGTGCAACCGAACCTGTGATGTGATATGTCCAATATTTCAAAGCAAAAACAATACACGCAATAAAAATAGAGTATAAAGTCAAGCTTTGTATATTGATTTTTACATCCATGAACCTCATCCTTTTCTTCACGAAATAGGGAATTAATATTTTCAACCATATCATTATACTTTTGGCATAACGACGATCTTTCCTCAATATTACAGAAGCTTCATCATACAATAAACGCCTCAGCTCACCATTATTATCGTAAAAACTGCTCAGTTACACGAACAGCACCAATAAATAAAGAAGAGAGAAAATAATAGAAAAAAGAGCTTTCCCAAGAGCAATCAAACACATAACCTTCATTATTAATCGTTTTCTGAATAACTTAAAGCCATCTCACTTCTCATAAACGAAAAACTTGTTTTTGCTCAAATCTATCATGATCATGCATTATTTTTCAGTCTTATGATGTGCATTATACCCCATTTATAAGCCATCGTTGCACCTTAGAAAAAATATCTTAGCACTCTACGGTAACTTTACAGGTCAACTGGATTTTAAAATATGATTTACTAAAAAATTTAGATATAAAAAGAAGAACAATGATTACCCTCAAAAAAAAGAATCTGGGCATTGGGGACCCAGATTCTTTTCCCTTAGAAATTAAGGGCATACAGAACTTGGGAAATAGCGGGGACCCAAGACACTGCACCCGATACGAGAAAAAATATATGATTCCGTATCAGTATTTTTACATTATACCTATGGTTGCATATTGTCAATACAAATTCTACCATAAGTTTTAAAATAATGTTTTTTTATCTCTTTTTTTTAAATAAAACAAATTCTAACATCTGGAAATCATAAGAAAAAAGCACTAAAAATCTCGCATGCATTTGAATATCACAACAATCAATGAAACAGATGATCCACGCCTAAAAGCCTATCATAATATCCGTGAAAAAGATCTTGTTGGACGGCAACATCAATTTATTGCTGAAGGCAAAGTAACATTGTCCGCATTACTACATTCGAAAGAGTTTTCTGCCATCTCACTGCTCATCGTAGCAAACCGTCTCTCTGGACTTCTACCGCTTTTAGAAAAAACACAGCCTCTATGTCCCATTTATTGCGTTCCACAAAAAGTTATGGATAATATCACCGGCTTCCATGTTCATCGTGGTGTTCTGGGTATTGGTAAACGCAAAATACTGCCATCCTTACAAAGTTTTTTACAACATCTTCCAGAAAAAGCTTTGATTCTTGTTTTATGTGGTATCTCGAATCACGATAATATGGGATCAATTTTTCGTAATGCAGCAGCCTTTGCCAGTAATGGCATTATTGTCGACAAAACCTCATGCGATCCACTTTATCGCAAATCAATAAGAGTGTCTGCCGGCGCTGCTTTAAAAGTACCCTATACGCAAAACGCTGATATAGATGACATTATAGCTGCTCTAAACGATGAAAACTTTCATCTTTATGCACTCTCCCCTTCTGCCTCACACACTCTCAAGCAAGCCAACAAAACCAAAAGAATAGCACTTATTTTTGGAACAGAAGGCGATGGCTTACCACCCCATATACTACAACAATCAAACACCTTACGTATTCCCATGACTGACGGTTTTGACAGCCTTAATGTTGCCACAGCCTCAGGTATTGCACTTGCTCATTTTACCAACTTTGACCACTAAAGATGATAACACTTCAAGTTATAAAACATACCCAATGTTGTATGTTATCTACCAGTCTCCAATAATATTGCCGTTCCCTAGCCTTTGAAAGCATTGATAAAAAACATTTTTACATTTTCTTTATCATCACTTTCCACACCCTAACCCCGCTTATGACGTGCAGAAGATATAATTTTGATGGATTCAATCATAAAACAAACTTTCAATGAGAAAATCTTCCGGAAGTCTCTCATTCAAGTTTAAGATTAAAAAATATCATTATAAATCAATTTACTATGCTTTATAAAGCTGTTGTTTTTAGTTCTGAGGAAACAGGATCTTTTGTTTCGAGATTGCATAAAACGCGCTTCAACATCATTTCAGTATCAGCTGCACGTTCTGAATGTGTTACAAATCCTCCCCCAAGAATACGCGCCTCATGACCATTTCCATCATAAAGAACGCAAGCTTGCCCTGGTGCCACACCATTTTCACATTCCAATAAATCAACGGAAAAAATACCTTCTTTATAATGTAAGCGCGCAAGGTGAGGAGGACGCGTTGAACGCACCTTTACAGCCACCTCAATACCTTGAGAAGGGAAATTATCTAACGACTCATCACCAAGCCAATTCACATCACGTAAAAAAAGCTTATGCGTTTCTAACATTTCACGCGGTCCAACAATAACACGTGCATTTTCCACATCGAGATAAACCACATAAAGCGCTTCACCCGTTGATACCCCAATACCACGACGTTGACCAACCGTATAATTAACAATTCCCGAATGTTTACCTAAAATCTTTCCATCAATATGGACAATAACGCCAGGATTAGCTGCTTCTGGACGCAGTTTTGCGATAACATCTGAATATTTTCCTTGTGGAACAAAACAAATATCCTGACTATCATGCTTATTGGCAACCACAAAGCCCATTTCTGCTGCCATTTCACGAACGCGGGCTTTTGGAAGGTCACCAAGTGGAAAACGCAAATAATCAATCTGTTCTTGTGTCGTTGCAAAGAGAAAATAACTCTGATCACGATCATTATCGAGAGGACGAAAGAGTGCTCGATGCGCTCCGTTGGAACGCGAACGAATATAATGTCCCGTAGCCAAAGCATCTGCCCCCAATTCGCGTGCCGTTGCTAATAAATCAGCAAACTTAACCGTTTGATTACATGCAATACATGGTACTGGGGTCTCTCCATGAGCATAACTTTCTGCAAAAGGATCAATAACAGCTTCACGAAAGCGCTTTTCATAATCAAGAACATAATGAGGAATTCCTAGTGTTTCTGCAACGCGGCGTGCATCCTCAATATCTTGTCCTGCACAACACGCCCCCACCCGATGCGTTGCTTCCCCATGATCATAAAGCTGCAACGTAATGCCAATAACATTATATCCTTCCTTTTTCAAAAGACCTGCAACAACCGATGAATCAACCCCCCCCGACATTGCAACAACAATGCGAGAATCTTCAGGTTGTCCTGGTAAATCAAGACTGTTTAAAAACATGTATTCATTCTCTATTTACTGCTCTGTTTAATGGCTACCCATATGTTGACATTCTGATGCACGCTCTTCAGCACTTTTACACGATTGATTGCCTTTATATTATTTTTTTATCCTTTCCACAACCATAGGCATTACTTTCTTAAGAGCTGCTGCAAACAAAAAAAGAATGATGGAAATAAGGCATAATGGTAATCGTTTAGGAGAAATCCTTTTTTGCTCTTTTGAAAAATCCGGTAAAATATTGCAAGAATCTCTTCTTCACACTTCAACTTGAGCTTCTTTTTACATACCCAATCACTTTATTAATTTTTTCTTTCAGCGCTTTTAGCTCTTTTTTAAATTTCATGCTCTATAAACGAATCAAGTCCTTGACTAAAGGTAGAGGATACGAATGAGCAACTTGATAAAAACACAAATGAAATATGTTATTGGGCCAGATGGAAGTCCGCTTACAATTGCCGACCTACCGCCGCAAACAACACGGCGCTGGGTGATTCGTCGCAAAGCTGAAGTTGTTGCGGCTGTCAGAGGTGGATTGTTAAGTCTTGACGAAGCGTGCCACCGTTATACTTTGACTGTAGAAGAATTTCTTTCATGGCAAAGTTTAATCGATGAACACGGTTTAGCGGGATTACGAACGACCAAGATTCAACACTACAGGCATTAAGTTGCCATTGATTACGATTTGATAACATAAAGCAATCTATAAAACAGCCAAACTTGATAAAAGTTTGGCTGTTTTATACTATATCCAAAAGATAAACCTGAAAGAATGGATTCTTCAATAATTGCTTTTATTAGCCAACCATTGAATTAGATTGAATCAAAATATCCTTATCATCCGCAACAATCTTCTTTTCTCGTGCTTCCAAAAGCTGTGCACGTTGCAGCTCTGTATTAGCTTCATGGAGAGCAATTTCAGCGTTTGTTTTTTGAAGTTCTAAATCACGAATTGAATTGATCAGATTATCACGTCTTTGCCGCGCTGCACGCGCAAAAGCAGAATAAGCAAAATGGTGAACATCATTGTTTCCAGATTTACGTTCTTCATGAGTAATCTGTGCTTCCAACTCTAACACCATTCGTTCAAATTCTGCGATCATCATCTCAAGCTGTGCAATTTCACGGCGCTTTCCACGCACTTGAAACATCCTCAATCGCACCATATTTTCTCGTGGCTTCATACTCACTACTCCTTGATTGCGCCAACTCAAAACTCGCATTCACACCCAATAAATATCTTTTAGTTATATGTCTATCCGACAAAAACAGTCTATTAACTTGAAATTATAATAATTTTTGCCTTGCATTAAAGCATCTGAAAATACAATCTGCTTTAAAGAGCAATAACTATTTCTTTAACTTTTCCCCCCATTATAAATGAAGAGGTTTAAAGCTCAGTAAATAAACACTGAAATTGTAAAAAAGTAATTTATAACGCTCTTTTACAATTTTTTTTTTAAGTTAAAGTTTATAGAAAAAGCCCTTCTTTGTTTATTATGTTAAAAAATATGGGATTTTTCTAAAATAATTTTGTAGCCTCTTTCAAAAATAAAAATATTTTGTTAACCACTATCATGGATAGTGGGGAATTTAGTAGTGATTGTTACGCGTACTACTGAAATGTTCATAAACACTTTGTTATAAGTGTTTGATTTAATGAATTGTTTTTATAACAGTGGTTTTGCTAACTGATATAAAATAGAAATGCTCCTTATGATTCGTGAAGGAGCAAAGTGAGGGATCTAAAATGCGCGTATTATTAATTGAAGATGATAGAGCAGTTACTCAAAGCATTGAGTTGATGTTAAAGTCGGCTAACTTTAATGTTTATATCACTGATCTGGGTGAAGAAGGTATCGATTTAGGAAAACTCTATGATTATGATATCATTTTGCTTGATCTGAATTTGCCTGACATGTCAGGGTATGATGTCTTGCGGACTCTAAGATTGGCAAAAATAAAAACTCCTGTCTTAATCCTTTCTGGTATGAATGCCATTGAAGACAAGGTTCGTGGTTTTGGCTTTGGAGCAGACGACTATATGACGAAGCCTTTTCATAAAGATGAGCTCATTGCACGTATCCATGCAGTTGTTCGTCGTTCTAAAGGACATGCACAATCGGTTATTGTTACCGGAGATCTCACCGTTAACCTTGACACAAAAACTGTCGAAGTTGCAGGGCGCCCTGTTCATTTAACCGGTAAAGAGTACCAAATGTTAGAGCTTCTCTCTTTACGCAAAGGTACCACCCTTACCAAGGAAATGTTTCTCAATCATCTCTATGGTGGAATGGATGAACCAGAACTAAAGATTATCGATGTTTTTATCTGTAAATTGCGGAAAAAATTGGAAGCAGTCTCTTCTAGTGTAAATTACATTGATACAGTTTGGGGACGTGGTTATGTATTACGTGATCCAGTTGAAGAGAACGTACGAAAAACCGCTTAAGCAGTGAACATGCACATTGTAAAATCTCGGAGTGTAGCGGGCCGAGATTTTTTCCCGAGATCTTTTCTCTGTTAAAAGTAGAAAACTCGCACACCAAAAATCTCATATAGAAAGCGCTTAAAGCTTAAGAAGTAACCACACCAAATTTACACATATAACCTTATCGCTCATAAATTCAATCGAAGCCACTTTTCCCAACACAGCTTAAGCGCTTCTCTCTTATTCAAAGCTTTTTTATACTTTCTAAAACAATACAACCATCACTTTCATCAATATTTATTTTCATCTCTGTCATCTGAGCAAGTAACATTGTGTAATAAAATTGGATGACATGTGCATCAACAAGCTCTTCTTGAACTTCTCCACGGAATAACGCAAGAAAATGAGGGGGTATACGGAGAGTTCTACCGAAAACCTCAAATCGAAAAGAACGTTTATTTTCTTCTTGCAAAATCATAACAACAATTTCACCACCACGAGAAACTGTTGCATTTGCAATCAATAATAAATTAAGCAAAAGTTTAACTTCATCTTTTTCTAACAATAAAGAAGAAGCTTGCCATTTTAATGTTGCTTTTTCTTCTTTCATATATTGTTGAGCAACCTGCTCTGCAGCCCGTGTATCTATTTGTCCTCCACTTGCACCAGCAAAACCAAAAGCCAATCGCGCAAATTGTAGACGTGCAGCAGCACTTGCAACGGATAAACGCACCAATTGTAAAGCATCTTCTTCAGCTCCTCCTTCATCATAAAGCTCCATTGCATTTTGAATAGCCCCCACAGGTGAAATCAAATCATGGCAAATACGACTACAAAGCAAAGCAGCAAGATCCATAGGCTTCAAAGAAATATCTAACGTCATAATGATTGAAAACTCCTAGATTCAAAAAAACAAACTTTATTTTAAAGAAAAACTCTTAACATCTGATGCATAATAGGAAATATTAACAATCATGCTAAAAAATCAGAAATAAATTCAAGAATTTAAATAACCTTATATCTTATTTTTTATTTGAATAGCATGAAAATTCTAATATTATCTTTTTGTTTATCACTAATAAAAGGAGAAAACTCCATGGCTCTCTCTCTGCTCAAATACTGGTACAAAAATATTATATCTTTAATCTTCCTTTTATTCATCACCATAAACACCACACATGCTCAACTAAAACCAATAGAGCAAAACGAGCCTCATTATTCACTCCAAGAAATTATTGATTCTGGTCATATTTTTTTTGGAAAAACAGCCAGTGGTTTGGCTGTTGCAATTCAAAATATTTTTTCAAAATACGGTTATCCCAATGCCTATATTTTAGGAGAAGAAGCTTCTGGTGCCTTTTTTGCTGGATTAACCTATGGCGAAGGAAGGGTTTTTACCAAAAGCTATGGTCAACATAAAGTTTTTTGGCAAGGTCCCTCAGTAGGATGGGATTTTGGCGGCCAAGGCTCCCGTTTAATGATCTTAGTTTACAATCTTAATGGCATAAATAATTTATGGAGACGCTATGGTGGTATTTCAGGTTCGGCCTATTTAATTGCAGGTGTTGGTTTTCATGTCCTAAAATACCATAATACCTTGTTAATCCCAATACGTACAGGAGTCGGCGCACGCCTTGGTATCAATGTAGGATATTTAAAATTAACACCTAAACCGACATGGAATCCGTTTTAAACGTATTCTTATTTGAAAAGGGGTATTATGCTTATTCAATCATTTCTTTTTTTTATACTCGGAGTTGCTTTCACTTCTTGGTTACTGGTGCTTTTATCTCCTTTTATTTGGCGGAAAGCCGTTCATTTTGCGTATAAAGATGTTTGTGCGAAAATGCCATTATCACTCGCGGAAATAGAAGCAAATCACGATTTTCTTCGTGCACAACATGCTGTAGAATTAGCAAACAACCAACAAAAGTATGAATTTTTGCAAAAAAAATATGCCCAACAAAAAATACAACTGAGCCAAGTAACAGAACAATTTTATCGGCTATGCCTCCCCACAAAAGATACTCTCACCAAAGAAGCGATAGCAATCAAACAAAATATCGCCACACTACACACTTTCAAAGGAAAGAAAAATGATGCGTGAAAAAATCGCACTCTATCAGCAACGCTTACAAAAAATCCAAACTCATGAGCTTGACCCGACTGCTAACCACCAATTGCTGGAAGAACTCCGTGAAGAAACAAAAGAACTTGCAGCAACATTGGCAGCTCAAATAGCGCTACAAGAGGGGAATACATCACCCATCAACACATTGATTCAAAAATCAAAAAACAAAAATGACCTAGCCTCACGTATTCGCAAAAAAATAACTTTTCTCTCCCAAAGCCCTGTTAAATAAGTTATCTTTTAAAACACCTTAAATGAAGAGTAAAATCAACAAAGGTTCATTGTAACTTTCATAACCCAAATCCTTTTTATTAAACGTGACTTTTCTGCTAAGCTAAAGAACAAAGTTTTTTAGCCTATACCGTTCTGTTAAAAAATATCTTCTTGTCTAGCAGATTCACTTTCTAATCATATCACCGCTCTAAAGAACAACATTTCATAGGTTCTAGAAAGCAAATAATACCAAAGACATTGGTCACACACTCTAACAAAAAATACCTTCTAAGATGGATCACCAATAGAGATTTGACCATAATTTTAAGGATAAAAACACGCTCTCAAGAGTGATAAAAATCTCTTATTTTTTGGATAATCATATCCTGATCCGTTTGTGTCAAGTAAGGATGCATTGGTAAACTTAAAACGCACTCTCCTAAAGATTCTGAAACAGAAAGGGAATCTTTTACATAAGGGAAGTGTTTATAAGCTGGCTGTTGATGTAAAGGAGTTTTATAATAAATCATTGTAGGGATAGAATTTTTTTGTAAAAAATCTTTTAATTTATCCCGTTCTTTTACCTTAATCGTATATTGTGCATAAGCAGAACGAATATTTTCTCCTATTTCTGGAACTGTAACAATATCTCTTAAGCCATTGGAATAGCGTTGAGCAATTTCTACACGCTTTTCCATTTCATCTTCAAAGATCACAAACTTTTCTAGTAAAATTGCAGCCTGAATGCTATCTAGGCGCGAATTCATACCAATACGTACATTGTCATATTGCGTTTCACCTTTACCATGAAACAAAATAGAGCGTAAAAGTTTTGCAAAATGATCATCATTGGTCATCATAGCGCCTCCATCGCCATAACATCCTAATGGTTTTGCAGGATAAAAACTTGTAGCAGCCACATCACCAAAAGCACCACACATAGTATTACCGCTTCTCCCCCCCATAGATTGAGCAGCATCTTCAATTACAAAAAGATTTTCCTTGGCAGCCACTTGAGCAATTTGCACATAGTCAGCAGAAAGCCCAAATAAATCAACAGCAATAATAGCCTTTGGCTTTAGACGTCCTTCTTTTTTTATCATTTCGATAGCGTGAGAAAGTTTTTCAACATCAATATTGAATGTATCAGGTAAAACATCGACAAAAACAGGTTCAGCCCCCACCAAAGCAACCACTTCAGCCGTTGCTGAAAATGTAAAACTAGGACAAAAAACAGCATCCCCTAGACCAATATTTTTAGCCATAAGAGGCATCTTCAAAGCATCTGTTCCATTAGCACATGCAATCACATGTTTAACGCCAAGATATTCTGCCAATTTCTCTTCAAATTCTGTTACTTTTGGCCCCAAAATATACTTACCACTAGCGACTACATGCGCAATTGCAGAATTAATTTTATCTTCAATACGCGCACGCTGCGCCCCAAGGTCGATGAATTGCATATTAACTCCATTGATCATCACAAGAATGCAAAAGCGCTACCTATCTCTTTTATCTATCATAATTGACATCAGCAGCTGTTAAAATCCGTAAAACAGCAATAGCATCATCACCATTTGTACGAGGTGATTGACGCGTTTCAATACAATGAAGGAAATGCCGTAATTCGCAAGTAAGCGGCAAGTCTTCACAAACATCAATGTAATTCAGCTCATCCATGCTAAAAGCCCACTCTTGATTTTCTTTCCAAACGGCAAAATGGTGCATTGCCAATTTACGACTCCACGGTTCCATATCATCAAAAACGAGTATAGCCTTTGTTCCAACAACAGTTAAACGCCTCTCACGATAAGAACTTAAGCGTGAAGTAAAAAGATGACTACGCACACCATTTGGAAAAATCATATGAATATGAGAAAAATCAGAAATCTGATCAATGACAGCAGCCCCCTCACCGCGAATTTCGGAAGGTTCGCATCCTGTCAACGCCAAAATCATTGAGAGATCATGAGGGGCAAGATCCCATAAAGCATCACTGTGTGTGTGAAATTTTCCAAAGCCTAATCTATGAGAATAAATATATCGCACATCTCCCACATCTCCGTTTTTCACCAATTCACACATTTTTTCAAAAGCCGGATGAAAACGTAAAATATGTCCCACCATAAAAACTCGCTCATAGGCCTCAGCCTCCTGAACTTGGCGTTTAGCATCAGAAACATTCAAGGCTATTGGTTTTTCCACCAAAACATCTTTACCATTTTTAACAGCACGGAGCACATTTTGCGTATGCAATTGTGGCGGCAACGCTAATACCAACGCATCAATATCTCGATGAGTAAAAAGATCATCTGGTGTAACAACCTCTACACCATACAGTGTTGCAAAACTAGCAGCACGATCATTATCAATATCAGAAACTGCTGCTAAAGCTCCGAGAGCGTGGAGTGTCCGTATATGATTTTCACCCCAATGACCGCATCCTAAAACCGCTACACGTGGCACCATTTTCATGCCTTACCTTACTTTATCATATAAAATTACACTTTTACATATCGAGGATAATATAGAATGACAAGAGAAAAGCTTAAAAACGATGCTTGACATCTTACTATTCTACCCCTTATATCCGCAAAAGATATAATTATTGACAATTATGATTGCTTATTTTGGCGGAGTAGCTCAGTAGGTTAGAGCAGAGGAATCATAATCCTTGTGTCGGGGGTTCAAATCCCTCCTCCGCTACCATTACTTTTTTATTGTGTGTAGTTTGTCAGCAGTGTAGCTTGCCTGTAGCTTGCCAGCGGGTTTTGTATATTTTGACACTAGTTTTTGTACCAATTCATTTTTTTTCAAAGAGTTTTAAAGGGGTTCTCAAAGGGTCATCAAAGACCTTTAAAAGGGTATTTAAAGCTCCTTTTTCTTTTCTACTCAAAATCGCAATTTGAGATGATCAACTCCTTGAGTTGGAATCGCATTATTAGAGAAGCAGCATTTATAAGATGTAATGACCTCTTTTAGTCAAATTGACTGATAATTTTTCTGTATCCTAAGCACATTAATTAAAAAGAGAAGCATTTAAAGAATTCGGTCAAGTTGCCCCTTTGATTTTCTGTCACTCAGAGGTTTCCTTTTCTCCTGCCTCTTTTCCCTTGTTTGGTGCCTCAAAGGTGATTTCTGTTGTGTATCCGCTTTGCTTCTCATAGCAGTGGGTGACGGTTGCAGCTTTCCATGGACCATTGATTTGCCCACGAAACCCTTGCAATAAAAGAGGTTGATCCGCCATGACTTCGGGACGCCCCTCAAGGGTCAAAGAACCACTGCCCACAGCACGACACAACCTGTCCGACTCGGAAGCAGCAGCAGCTCGTGCTTCCTCCTCACAAGTGTAACAACTGCGAAGACGCCGCACGGGACCACTAAACACTGTCTGATGCTTGACTTGGCACTGTTGCCCTTTTGAGCGATCAAAATAAGAAGCTTCGATGGTGCCATATTGTGTACGTAGCTCTAGGGTAAATTCCCAGTTGGAACAGTCGTGCTTATGGATGTCGAGTGCTGGTAAATTATCTCCGCTTAAAAACAAAAACTTATTGTCTTTGATTAAAAAACGTGCCCGCATGCGATCGGCAAGGCGGGTTAAAAAATCAACAGCCGATTGATCTGTACGAATCACATAAGACAAAGTTTGTGTGGTGACCTGAGGACTGACCTTTGCTTGATAGCCATGGCGTTTGGCAAGTGTCTCAACAATCTCACCAACAGTTTTGTGATCAAAATGCTCACTCACCTGTTCTTTGAGCTCTTTACGCATCGAGGCACTTTTGCCACAAAGGCGCAAGATCTCTCCATCACTGCCACCACAACTTACAACCGACTCGACAACAAAACGCCCCATAAATGCACTGATGCTGTTCTCATAACCAAAGATCACCTGTAGCGCACTATTGCTTGAGGGAACCTCTAAATCATTGCCACTATCATCAAACTCTGCTTCAAATGTATCGGCTTCATTACCGGCATGGTCCGTAATCGTTGCGGTTAAAAGACGCTGGTAAAAAACCTCATGAACAGGTTTGTCTCCCACCTTGACCACAATAAAAGGGTGTGTACGCATTAATCCCATAACCGCTTCACCATGCTGTTCTTTTCTTGGCTAACAAATTCAGGCAGAATGACCTTTAAGCCCCGTGGTAAAAACACACCATATTTGGCAATCTCTGGATTAGCTTCCAGTGTGGCTTCTAAATAACCGTTTAGTGCCCCAACTTGGATGCGGTCTCCTAACACAGCCAGAAAGAAAAGGAGATCGAGGCTCATATCCTCTAGCTCTACAATAACGCGCTTTTTGGGTATCTTCATGGGGTAGGTTCCTCTTGGTAATACCCCATTTGATATTGTCTCTCTTGGTATTGTCCTTGTGGTTTTCCGCCATTAAAAAAGGGCAAGAGCGTAATGGAATAGCGGATGCGTTGGGATTGACCAGAGCGACTGATATAGTCATGGGCTTTATTGATCGTGGTGATTACTACGGGTCCATGGAGAAGGACACTATAGGTGGTATCATTGATCCACCGAAGCATCTGAACCGGCTTGGCTCTTCGACTAGTTGTAGTGATGGCATCACTGGCTACCCGATCACCAAATTCTTCTGGAAACCAAACTCCATGAATGGGCTTTGCATCATTGCCATAGCCGGTAAATTGAAAACTGGGTGCCTTGCCAAAACGCTCCATACAAACCCATAAGGCATAAAACTCTTCTGCAAAAGATTGGAAATTCAGCCAATCCACATAAAATTGATGCGGTCCTAACATCATCAAAGGATCTCTCATAGGCTCCCTCCCATTGATTGTATCCCTTCCAGCACGTCATCTCTTTCGAAACGTATCATTGCATCTCTCCTACCATTGCGCCCTCCTAGCACTTCATCCCTCCCCTCATTGTGTTCTTTCCAGCACGCCGTCTTTTCCCTTATTCTGTAACCCGTATCATTCTGTCCCGCCATGCAGGGCATTAGCGCGTGCCCGTTGNGTCCCGCCATGCAGGGCATTAGCGCGTGCCCGTTGCAAAGCATGGGCAACCGCACGACCAGTGGCCATGGGTTCACGCGCCCCATTAACATGCACTGTGACATTTTGATTGTGTGTGATGGTGGAGCGCTCTTTGCCTTTTGCTTCTGTGAAAGGGGAATTTGCACGCCCCGCCCCCGCAAATTGTGCTATGGGCTGGATTGGCGTTTTGCCCCCCAAAAAACTTGGCAAAAACTCTCTTAACATCAATCGACCCAATCCACCCCTTCATGCGATGGGGCAAAGATTTACAAAAATCTGTCAGTTGTGAGATGGTGCCCATAAAACCATCGACAATCGAATTAGCCAGATCTTCGCCCGCTTGTTCCATACTTGCCTTGGCAGCATCAGAGAGCTTTTCGCGGGCAAAAAAACTCTTTCTAAACTGAAACTTCTTAAAATCCCCTTTTTACACCTCTCTCAAAGCAAAGATAAAACTGCCAAGACACGTGAGAGTCATCTAAGGATAATTGCATGAGACCATAACAGCTATAAACAGACTCCAATATTTGTATCATATTATTGTAACGATTTACTTACGTATAAAAGAAGAAGATAAAATTGTAATACAACTAAAATTTCATACGATTAATCAAGAGAAATTATACAGCATCACAAAACATCAATTGTTTGAAGATTATAAGTAAAAAATTGATCAAAATAAAAAGCTTTTCTTATGAAAAAGAAAAGTGTTGCCCATGAGTAGATATTATAAGCTCTAATAAAGGGCATAACTTAATAATTATACCGCAACAAATTAATAAAAACAGCCTTCTTGATGATTCTGGACAACAAGTGCTAGCAAATTATGAACACACCCTTGACAAACTCCCCTTTCTTCAAAGATGAAAGCCTAAAAAGAAAAAATAGAATAACAAACCATTATTCTGCTTTGTATTAAAGCTCAGTTCACATTAAACCATTGCACTTATAGCGTATAACCTGAAATCTTAGCAGCTTTGAAAAAAATATGTCTGATTTTTCACTCTATTTCTAAGTAACATTTAGACACTCCTACTGCTCTTCAAGTCCGCACATATAATACGTTTTTTCCCTCATGCTTTAAGACAAAGAAACAAATCCTATTATAACTTACTGCAACTTGCCGAAAATTGAGTGTCTTTCCCTATAACACCAAGATCTTTAATTAAAAGCGGTTTTCCTATTTCTCCATTATAGGCTTTAACGTGAATGGTCTTGCCTTTCACATCTAAGAGGTAATAATCTCCATTAAAAAGCGCACCAGCTGTATATATAGGGATATTTCCAAAAACCTTATCATTTTTCGCACGGCAATAAGACTGATAATGCGTGTGACCCACGAAGATTGCTTTAACATTATGAGAGGTAATAATTGACTTAAAGACCGACAAATCTTTAGCATTCTTTTTACGAATAAAAAAGGATTCACCATCAATGGAAGCAGCACGCGCATCATGAAAATTAATGATTGTCACTTTACCTCTTGCATCAGCAGCAGCTAAATCGTTCCTAAGCCAATCTAAAGATTTATTGATTTGCACTTCTGTAGACTGCCCCTTCAAACCAACCGTATAGCTTGGATAATTGTGAAGCTGCACATAGTGAACATCTCCATAATCCCAAGAATAACTCAAACTCCCCCTTATCGAGCGAATATTTCCACCCGAAATGGGAACCAAGCTTTCAGTAACATCTGCATTGAAATGCGATAATTGACTACGGTATTTTTTGATTTCCGATACCATTCTTGAAACTGCACTTATAGCACAAGCATCTTTGTAAAAACTGAATTCTTGAGGATTTGTACAATTACCAACATTATTGGCATAATCGTGATTCCCTAGCCCCTCATAGACAGGTGCTCCAAGAGTTTTATAAACATTTTCATAATCATCATAGTTTTTTTGTTGTCCAAACTCCGTCAGATCACCATTGACAATATGGAATGCAGCCTTGTGCGCTTTTATCACACCAGCAACCTGCTCATTTATCTTTAACCATGGCTCTCTGTTTGATATTCCATTGGCATCACCAGAGTTTAAACGCCACGGTTGCGGATCAGCCATAATGATAGCAGTATAATTTTTTGTAAGAGACTTTTCTTTCATAGACCAATCCATGAATGCATCATGATGAAGCCTCTTGTCTCTTTTTATTTTTTCAGAATCAAGATTAAAACAACCAGAGAGAGTAAAAGCAATCACGGTGATTACCAATTCAACTTTATATCTCATAAACCTATCACCATAAAAACGTTACATATTTTTTATATTAAAAAATTCCTCAGAGACAATTTTTTTAGATTTTATTGTCAAAAATATGTCAAAAATTCGAAATAACGAAAGCAATGATCCTTCAATGAAGGTGCACTTTGATGATATAAAAGCACTGTTGATTTCAAGCCTTCAACTTCAAGAACTTTAATTGATTAAGATTTATAAGCTTGGGCTCTGGCTCTTTCAAATGTCATCGATACATCAACAGCTTATAAAAACTTAGTCGTATACTATTAAAATATCCCCAACAGGAGAAAAAATATATTCTTATACTAGAGTGCCCAACTCCTTTGGATATCAAGATCAATTATATTATAATATTATGATAAATAAGGTATAAATAATCAAAAGTGCTAGCAACAGTGTTATAGTATTACCGTCATCATTCACTTTGATAAGCTATAAAAATGCAGCAATACTACATAAAATACTATTATTACTTTATAAAAAATAATATAAATTATGTAAAGTATAATAATAATAGTTATAATTTCTATAATGTAGATTTACAATAAATTTAATTATATAATATAAATCATTACAAGCACATTGTGTGTTAAATATAAATTCATACAAATTTAATATTATTTATTTTTTAATTTTGACAAAAAATCAAAAATGTCTTACCAAATAAAGAAAATTATCGAAATTAATAACAACTATCCATTTTCACTTCTTCTTATGAAGTTTGCGGGGAAATGAATATTTGGGGGCTCTCATAAGGAGAATACTGGTGTATAAAACATCCCTTTTATCATGCACGGCTGCGGCTGCTATCATCCTATTCAACATCCAGTTCACTGCACATGCTGAAACTCTTGGCGTTGCCAACGAAGAAAAAGATATATCCGGAAAAACGTACGAGACTATTTATGTAAAAGACAAAGGAAAAATCACCGGCAGTACTGTAACTGTAACTGGAAATGAAAACACAAATACAGACACAGGTAGCGATAAATATGTTGTAACAGTTGAAGGTGCTAACAGTGCGCTTGAATTAAATGGCTTAAATATTCAAGGCACTGATTCTGATGTTCGTTTCGGTATTTCTGTAAAAGACGGCGCTAACATCAACCTGACCGGGGGGAACATTACAGCTTCTCAAACTGGCGTTTATATTGATGGTAGTAAGAATAGTAGAAGTATACTGCAAAATGTAGTGATATCAGATAATAAAAATGAAGCATCATCACTCCTTGGAATAGAAATAAACAACGAAAGTTTAATTACTTTAGAAAATGTAACAGTTAAGCAAGCAGAAACTGGTATACTTGCGGATGACGTTTCTCAAGTTATAGTATCCGGAGGATCATTCGAGGGTAAAATGGATGGCGTATATGCTATGGGCGGCACCACCATTACTGTAGATGGCGGTACTAACATTACCTCATCTAATGGTAACGGACTCCATGCCGATGATGAAAATACCACCATAAAAATGACTGGAGGAAGCGTAACTGGAAAAGACGCAGCATTGTATACAAACGACGGTGGTCATATTAAAGTCACGGGTGGTACTCTAACAGCAAAGGGAGATACCACAAGTGCACCTACTACAGAAGGGGATAATCCTGCATCTAATAAGGGTACTAAAATTGAGAGTGGATTCGGCGCCTTGTCTCAAGGTGAAAACAGTGTGATTGAATTGTCTGATACAAAGATCAAAGATGCTACAATCGGGTTGAAAACACAAGAAAGTGGCGCAATCGCAATGACTGGGGGAAGCATTACAGCGTCCAAAGTTGGTGCATTCTTTTTGGATAGCAAAAGCAAAGAAAACGAACTGAAAGATGTAGTGACATCAAGTGGGAAAGATGATGCGCCACTAATCAATGGAATCAAGGCAACTAACAGTAATGTCACTTTAAATAATGTAACAGTGACGCAAGCACAAACTGCCATAGATGCATATGATTCCACAGTAAAAGTTTTAGGAGGATCATTTGATGCAGAAAAAACAGCAATATTTGCTCAAAACGGCGGCAACATCACTTTAACTGGCGGTGCAAAAATTACATCATATAATGATGCTGGACTCCATGCGGCAAGTTCAAAGTCCATCATCGAAATGACAGGAGGGAGCATTACAGCGAAAGAGGAAGCAGTAACGACAACATACGGTGGCCATATTACTGTTACAGATGTCACCCTAAAAACAAATGGTGATGGATTTGGTGTAGCTTCTGATGACTTTGGTAGCATGATTGAATTACTTGGAAAGACAACGATTAGTGATAGTGCAGTCGGGCTTCAAGCACAAAACGGTGGTGTAATCAAGATGACTGGGGGAACCATTACAGCTTCCAAAGCTGGTGCTGGATTCTTAAACAGTAACAGCCGTGAAAACAAACTAGAAAATGTGACAATATCGAGTGGTAAAGACGATGCGCCACTGAACTTTGGAATAAAAGCAGATAAAGGTACCGTCACTTTAAAAGATGTAACAGTGATTCAAGCAGCCGCCGGTATACTTGCAGATCATGATTCGACAATAACAATCTCGGGAGGATTATTTGATGCAAAAGGTGCAACAATATCTGCTCAAAACGGCAGCGCTATCACTTTAACAAATGGTGCAAAAATTACATCATCTGGTGATGTTGGATTCTATGCAAAAGGTTCAAACTCCTCCATCACAATGATAGAAGGAAACGTCACGGGAAAAGGGAATGCTTTGACTGCTGAAGATGGTGGCCATATTACTGTTACAGATGTTACCCTAAAAATAAATGATAGCGATAAGTCATCTGGTGTATTTTCTAATGGCGCAAATAGTGTAATTGAATTGCTTGGAAAGACAACAATTAGTGATAGTGCAATCGGGCTTGTAGTACAAAATGATGGCGCAATCAAGATGATTGGGGGAACCATTACAGCTTCTGCAGCTGGTGCTGGATTCTTAAACAGTAACAGTCGTGAAAACAAACTAGAAAATGTGACAATATCGAGTGGTAAAGACGATGCACCACTGAACTTTGGAATAAAAGCAGATAAAAGTACCGCCACTTTAAAAGATGTAACAGTGACTCAAGCAGCAGCCGGTATATTTGCAGATCATGATTCGACAATAACAATCTCGGGAGGATCATTTCATGCACAAAATACAACAATATCTGCTCAAAACGGCAGCGCCATCACTTTAACCAACAATGCAAACATTACATCATCTGATAACGTTGGACTCTATGCAAATAGTTCAAACTCCACCATCAGCATGACGGGAGGAACCGTCACGGGGAAAGGTAATGCATTGGTTGCTGAAAATGGTGGCCATATTACTGTTGCAGATGTAACCCTAAAAACAAATGATAGCGATAAGTCATCTGGTGTATTTTCTAATGGCAAAGGCAGTGTAGTTGAATTGCTTGAAGGGGCAACGATTAGTGATAGTGAAATTGGACTTACAACAAACGATGGTGGCGCAATAAAAATGACTGGAGGAACCATTAAAACTTCTCTAGTTGGTGCTGTCTTCTCAAGCAGCAGCAATGAAAACAGACTAGAAGGTGTGACGATATCAAGTGGTAAAGACGATGCGCCACTGAGCTTGGGAGTAATAGCAGACCAAAACAGTATCGTCACTTTAAAAGATGTAACCGTCATGCAAGCAACCAATGCCTTAGTTGCAGATGATCACTCGACAATAACAGCCTCAGGAGGATCATTTCATGCACGAAATACAACAATATCTGCTCAAAACGGCAGCGCCATCACTTTAACCAACAATGCAAACATTACATCATCTGATAACGTTGGACTCTATGCAAATAGTTCAAACTCCACCATCAGCATGACGGGAGGAATCGTCACGGGGAAAGGTAATGCATTGGTTGCTGAAAATGGTGGACATATTACGGTCACAAATGTGTCTCTAAATGTTACAGATGTATCTGTAGATGACGAAGATATATCGTCTGGTGTATTTTCTAATGGCGAAGGCAGTGTAGTTGAATTGCTTGAAGGAACAACGATTAGTAATAGTGAAATTGGACTTACAACAAACGATGGTGGCGCAATAAACATGACTGGAGGAACCATTAAAACTTCTCTAGTTGGTGCCAGCTTCTTAAACAGTAACAGCGGTGAAAACAAGCTAGAAGGTGTGAAGATATCGAATAGTAAAGACGATGCGCTACTAAACTTTGGAATAAAAGCAGACAAAAGTACCGTTGTTTTAAATAATGTAGAAGTGACTCAGGCAGCCGCCAGTATAGTTGCAAATGATCACTCAACAATAACGGTCTCAGGAGGATCATTTAGTGGACGTGATGTAGGAGGAAGCGCCGAAGCCAGCAGTACGATTATCTTAAAAAACAATGCTAACATTACATCATCTGATGGCGGAGGACTCCTTGCAGACGGTTCAGGATCTAAGATCATGATGATGGGAGGATCCGTAGCCGCGAACGAAACAGCGTTATTCGCAATCAACGGAGGGCATATTGATGCCACAGATGTTGCTCTAAAAACAGAGGGAAAAGGAAACGGTGCATTTGTAAGTGGCAATGACAGCACAATTCAATTGCATGGTGATACAATAATTAACAATACTTTGGGCGGCCTTGGAGCAGTTGACGGTGGTAAAATCACCAGCAAAGATTTAACAATAATCGGTGGTGAAGCACTTGACGGCCCCGACAACGAACGCACTGGTATATGGACATCGGACTCTGGTAGTGAAGTTAGGTTAATGGGCAAAACAACCATTCAAAATGTTGATGAAGGGTTTTATGCAGACGGTGGAAGTCAAATCATTAGCGGAGATTTAATTATAACCGGTGGTGAAAGTAAAACAATGACCGTTGCTGTAAACGTTGCAGAAACTGATAGTTTAATTAAGTTAAATGGTAAAACAATCATTCAAAATTTTGATGTTGGTCTCACCGCAGAAAATAATAGCACGATTAAGATGACGAATGGTTATATTGGAGCAGCAGAGAATACAATAAAAAATAAAATAGAAGCAAAAAAAGTTGCACTATGGGCGGCATTTAACGGACATATTGATGTCGTGAATACTTCTATGATAGCAGGAGTTGCTGGTTTGCAATTTATAGCTCTCTCTAATCCTGATCTAGATTATCCAGATGATCCACAAAAACGTAAAAGCAGTGAAATCAATTTAACCAATGCAGATGTTCACGCTGAAAATGGTACTGGAATTTTTGTTGGAGCTTTTACTAACACAAACATGGAAGATATTCCAGGTTTGTCAATCGGTACAGTCAATCTCAAAAATTCAGAAATCCATGCTGATGTATTGTTAGGAGATGGTCTTTTCGAAGATCCAAAATCTTGGAAAAATGACAATTATTGGAACAATAAAGAGGTTAAAGCGATCTCCAACGGCACCTTCACATTAAGCGCTGATCATTCAACTTTAGAAGGCAGAGCAAATATTTCTAAAGACAGAAATGTACGTTTTGATCTAAAAAACAAGACACAATGGATCGTAAAAACCAGCGCAACAGAACTCAATGCTGATGGCAATCTGCTTGATATCGCTCAAAGATCTCGTTCTGATATTTCCACGCTTAATCTCAACAATAGTTCTATTATCTTTAATGGACCAACAGAAGATCATTATCACACATTGCATATAGGATCTGGTAAACCAGATACGCAAGAAGTCTACAACGCAACGGGTGATGCAAAGATTTACTTCAACATTGCTTGGAGTGATGGCGTAAAAAGTGCCGATCAAAAAACCGATAGACTTCTGATCCACGGTGATGTCTCAGGCTCCACAACAGTTTATATCAAAAGCGATTCAGGAGATGAAAGTAGTGTAGTAAATGCTGCTGATCCTTCCAATATAGGTGGCCTCTCGCTCATTCAAGTATCTGGAAAAGCACAAGAAGACTCTTTCAAACTCGAGAATGGCTATACCACAAGAAATCGTTTGCCTTATAAATATACGCTAACGGCCTATGGACCAGAGTCAAGCCACGGTACAGCCGATGTTGCACAAAGCCTCTTTGATGAAAAGAATGAAAATTTCTGGGATTTCCGCTTACATAAAGAAATTCTTGAAACGGATTCTGGTTCTGGTCCAAGTGTGATCGTCCCTGTAGCACAAACAGCAAGCTATTTGGTCATGCCAAATGCTCTCTTCTATAGTGGATTAACCGATATGGCTAAACAAAACGCACTCTTAGCCAATATCAGAACATCTGTCTTAGGAAAAGAAGAAGAAAAACAAACCGGTTTCTTCCTCTATACTTACGGAAACACAGGAACCTTATCTTCTGAACGCGGA
>NZ_JBHIOG010000043.1:0-9036 GCF_042195435.1 Bartonella sp. CL162QHHD | reverse complement strand
TAAAGAAGTAGAAGGCAGTGAAATCAATATCGCTAATAGTAGCAAAGCAGATCGAACTCTTTCTGGTGTGAAGGCAGCAACACAAAATAATGAAGCGGTTAATAAAGGTCAGCTTGATGAAAGTTTAAAGAAGCTTTCTAACAGTCTTCAGTCTGATGATTCAGCCGTTGTTCACTACGATAAAAAAGAGGGTGATAATAACACTATAAATTATGCGAGTGTGACTTTAGGAAAAGGTGCAAATTCTGCTGCTGTAGCACTTCACAATGTTGCTGATGGTCAGATTGCCAAGGGTTCACATGATACAGTCACGGGTGGACAGCTTCATATCATCACAGATGATTTCTCAAAAATTTTAGGTGGAGATGTATCCTTTGATGGAAAAAACTTTAAAGTACCAGGGTATAAATTATCGAATATTGATGAAAAAGGTGTTGTAACAGATAAACCGCATACCGATGTTGGTTCTGCCTTTAAAGGACTTGATGATAATATCAAGAATGTGAATGCTCGCATTAAGGAAGTCTCAGAAGGAGTTGCACAAGATTCTTTATCTTGGAGCGATGCTGACAAAGCTTTTGTCGCCCAGCATGGGGAAGGTGATGACAGAAAGGCAAGTAAAATCACATCGCTTGCTGTAGGAGATATTACGAAAGAATCGATGGATGCCGTAAATGGTTCTCAACTTTATTCACTGGGCGATAAGGTTGCAAAATATTTTTCTGATGACGCTGAATATAAGGATGGGGAATTGAAAGTTCCTGATTTTAAGCTCAAAATTATCAATGATGATGGCACTGAAGCTGAATCAAGCTATAAGAATGTATCAGATGCATTTTCAGGTGTGGGTAAACTTTTCACAAAGGTTCAAACTGCGATCAGCGATGTAATCAGTAATTTGCTTGTTACGAAAAATGAAGATGTTATCAACATTGGTAAAGGAGTAGAAGGTAGTGAAATCAATATCGCAAACAAGAGTGGTAAGGATAGAACCCTTTCTGGTGTGAAGGCAGCAGAAAAAGCCAATGAAGCTGTGAACAAAGAACAATTTGATAAAGGTTTGAAGGATCTTTCTGATACCCTTCTGTCTGATAGTTCTTCTGTTGTTCTTTACGATAAAACAACAGATAATCAAACTGATTATACAAATGTAACTTTTGGGAAAGGGAAGGATGCTACACCTGTTGCGCTCCATAATGTAGCCGCCGGATCGATTGCGGAAAACTCAACGGATGTTATCAATGGAGGACAGGTTCACATTCTTTCAATGGATATAGCAAAATTGTTGGGTGGAGATGCTGAATTTAAGGGTGGTGCTTTTAAAGGGCCAACTTATAATTTATCCAGTATTGATAAAGGTGGCGAAGTAACAGATAAACCGCATACCGATGTTGGTTCTGCCTTTAAAGGACTTGATGACAATATCAAGAATGTGAACGCTCGCATTAAGGAGGTCTCAGAGGGAGTTGCACAAGATTCTTTATCTTGGAGCGATGGTGACAAAGCTTTTATCGCTCTGCATGGGAAAGGTGATGACAGAAAAGCAAGCAAGATCACATCACTTGCGGCTGGCTCTATAGTATCAGGCTCGAGTGATGCGGTTAATGGCGGACAGATTTATGATCTGAATCAGTCGCTAGCAAAGTATTTTGGTGGTGATGCTAAGTATGATGGTGATGGCTGGGCGCTTCCAGGTTTCAAGATAATGACTTTCCAAGAAGATGGAAGCTTTGAAGAGGAGAATTATGATAGCATTGCAGCCGCGTTTGCCGGTGTAAATAAGGTTTTCAAGAATCTTCATAATGAGATTTCAGACAACATTGAGCAAAATGCGTTGTTGTGGAGTGATGATGCAGGTGCGTTTGTAGCACAGCATGAGAAAGAAGGTAACAAGGAAAACAGCAAGATCACGTTCCTTGCGAAAGGAAAGATATCAGAAGATTCGACGGATGCGATTAATGGTGGTCAGATTTATACACTTCAACAGACATTTGCCTCATATTTTGGTGGAGGAGCTGGTTATGATAAGGAAGGAAACTGGCAAGGACCAAAATTCACTGTTCAGGTCTTTAATAAGGATGGTACGAAAGGTGATAAAGAGGAACGTAATAATGTCTCTGAAGCATTTGATGTTGTTAATGACAGCATGAGCACTATCAACGATCGTATAAAAGAAGTTGAAAAGGGTACCTCTTTGAATAGTCTGAATTGGAATGAAGAAAAAGGAAGTTATGATGCATCTCATGTGGATTCTCAGGGTGTTAAGAGTCCAAGTAAGATTATCAATGTAGCGAATGGTAAGGTAGACAGAGATTCAAAAGAAGCAGTGAATGGAGGACAGCTTTGGGAAACTCAGCAGATGATTACAGATCAGGTCAAGGATATTGAAAATAGAGTTACGGAGGGATCTGTACAATACGATAAAGATAAAGAAACGGGAAAAAAGACCAATAAAGTTAGCTTAGTTGGTGGAGATGAAAGTTCTCCAGTATTAATAGCCAATGTAGCCGATGGAAAGATAGAAAAGGATTCGAAAGAAGCGGTTAATGGCGGTCAATTAAAAGATAAGATGGATTTTGTGCTTGAAAGTGCCAATAAGTATACGGATGAGCAAATTTCTCATCTTGTAAAAGATGGAGTTAGTGGGGCTAATTCGTATACGGATATGAAGTTTTCGACATTAAGTTATGCTGTTGAGGATGTTCGAAAAGAGGCAAGACAAGCAGCAGCTGTTGGTTTAGCGGTAGCTGGTTTACGCTATAGTGATATTCCTGGAAAATTAACAATCGCATTTGGTAGTGGTTTATGGCGTAGTCAATCTGCTTTTGCTTTTGGTGCAGGTTATACTTCAGAGAACGGTGATATTGGTTCCAACTTGTCAATTACCACTTCTGGAGGTCACTGGGGTATAAGTACAGGGGTTAATGTGATACTCAACTAATAAACGACTAAATCCATAAAATTGATTTGCCTTTTTCTTATTTAAGAAAAGGGCAAATTTTTTACTTTCTTCCAGAACTCTCTAAAGCTATTCTAAATGTATAAAACTCCCGTAATTATATAAAATCCGAATATAAAAAGCTTATTACAACTTTTGTTGAGAATAAAAGAGCTTAGTGGTAAAGATTCAAAAAATTGATTGCTATTATTTTGATTTATTAAAATGCTTCAAGCAATGTAAATACGAATATACCCTTTATTAAAAGAAGACAGTTTTAGCTTTTATTTTCGTATAGTTTTAAACGTATGCTTTATAATGCAACGATCTACAGGATATGCAATGTACTCCAAACACAAGTATTGCTTTAGGGTAGTGGAGCGCAAACGGAAAAAGAATGGAGCGTTGCTGTAGGCAATATGGCTCATGCTTTAGAGAAAAGCAGTGTCGCAGTAGGTGGTGAATATAATAAGAAGAGCGAACACGGGGAAAATGATTATACTCTTTCGAAGAGTGATTATTCAACAGTAGTAGGAGCTGTTTCTAAAGCTTTAGAATATGGTTCGATTGCTCTTGGTCACTCCGTGCATATGCATTTGCTCAAGAAGCTATTTCTATGGGCTTCTATTCAAAAGCAAAAGGGGGTGGAAGTATCGCTTTAGGTTCCCATTCTAAAGAAAGTGATGGTTGATGGGAGAGCTATCGGGAACAACTCTGTGTCTGGTAGAGCTGCTGGCGTTTTTGGAGATACGTCTGTTCTGCAAGGACCGGTTAAAAACATCTAATCTCAATGGAAAAGTACGAAAGTTGCAGTAAGTATTGGTGTTCCTAGTAAGAACATAACGCGACAAATTATAGGCGTAGCAGCTGGCGTAGCAGCTGATAGAAAATCTGCCGATGCAGTGAACCTTAGACAGTTGCAAGATTTAGAAGAAGTCGTAAGAAAAAAGGTTGAAAACTGTCTATTTCTGATGAGGCAGCTAAAGATATGGGTGCTAGATAGTGCAATGAATTTTTCACAACTGAAGGGAATAAAAGAACAAGTAGCAGTGAGTATTTTTGTAAAACAGGATACAGCAACGAGACACATTACCATTAGTAAGGATATAGATGGGGCATTTTAGTAAAAAGCTTTCATAAATCCTCTAATGAAATAAAAAAATCTTATTCACGAAAAATAAACTGATGCCTAGCGGATGATCAATAGGCACAACAAAAATTATACCTCTTTCAAAGAGATCAAAGCTAAAAACGACACACAACCTTTGGTAGAAAAATGAAATCTATTCTAATATTAAGTATTTTTTTACCTTCCTCAAATTGATTTTCACGAACCTTCCCCTAATTACCCTTCTAAAGACGCTGTAGAAACAACATCTTATGTCTTAATTTTATTTATGACCTAAAACACGCTGTAAAAGCAGGAACACGCAAAGGAAATAAGAAAGCTTTAGAGTTCTAGAGCATACCTTTTTTGTGTTTTTAATCTATTATTATGAAGGGGGTATTATGAAAAAATTATATACTACACAAAATCTGCGTGATTTGAGTTTTTCTCGTTCACATCATCGATCATCATTGTTTAAAGTAGCTTCGTTAGGAACTGCGGTGGCATTGTTTTTATCGAATGCTTCTCCTGTTTTTTCAGCAAATCTCGATTTAACAAAAGCATCTCTTGAAAATGTGAAGAATGCTGCCGTGGTTTATCCGCAAAGCATTATCTCTGCGTATGATTACTATGATGGTGATAAGGAAAATTATTTAACAGCATTGAATGTGGCAATGATGCCAAAAGTTGACGCTTCTGATGACGATGCAAATTTTTTAACCAAAACCCTTTCTGGTATAAGTAATGATGATCCTATTGTGAATGTTTTGAGGGCAGATGACAAAAACTCATTGGAAAGAACATTAGATACAGGCGGGCAATATAAAAAATTGATCATCAGTTCACAAAACGGTGAGAATACAGCGATTATTGATGCATTGAATTCTTCACGCAATGACTCCATGTCTAAAATGCAGCGCGATATAGGCATGCAACGTGACGTAGTGGGTACTAATGTCATATTTGGTAATGATATAACACAGGCCGACAAACTCCATAATAGTAGTGATATTACTGCTCTTGGTGCCAAGATAATAGTAAACGCCGCAGATTCGGTTGCTGTTGGTTATGGTGCGCAGGTGGATAATAGCGTTACTGTTGCTGTAGGTCATTTGGCGTATGCTGTAGGTAAAAAAAGTATCGCAATAGGTGGTGAAGGTAAATGGGCTGATAACCCGCCCCCCCCTGGGGGACGTACAATAGCGACGGGCGAAGAATCAATTGCTATTGGATATCGTGCTAAGGCGGACAGTGAGGAATCTATAGCTCTTGGTGCTTTTGCAAAAACGACGGTAAATTTAGGTGTTGCGATTGGAAACGAGTCTGTGGCTGAGGTTGCTGCTGGAAAGCATGGTTATAGTTCTTTATCTAAAGATCTTACACAGTCTGACAACTTTGCATGGAAAAGTACGCTAGGTGCAGTGAGTGTTGGTGATGCTAAATTAAAGCAAACGCGCCAGATTGTAGGAGTGGCAGCTGGTAGTGACGACACTGATGCCGTTAATGTTGCACAGCTAAAATCGTTACAATCATACGTAGATCAAGGTTGGAACCTATCCGTTGGGGGTAAAGATGCTAAAGCCGTTGGTATAAAAGATACTGTAGATTTGTCAGCGGCAAGTGGCAACCTTACGATTATAAAAGGTGAGGAAGACAATAATGTAAAATTTGATCTAGCTGAGAATATTAAAGTGGAACGAGTTACCGCTGGAAGAAGCTCTATAAGTGATGATGGCATTCTGTTTGCTAATGGGGCTGGTATAACTGTGGATGGTATTGATGCTGGTAATAAAAAGATTACAGGAGTGGCAGCTGGGGAAGAACCTGAGGATGCAGTGAATTTTGCGCAGTTAGGGAAGATTGAGAATACAGTTGAAGGTGTAACTCATAATATATCACAATATTTTGGTGGTGGAGCGGATGTATTTAACGGTAAGGCGCCCAGTTACACTATTCAGGGCAAACCACATAATGGTTTTGAATCTACTTTTAATGCTGTTGATACTTCTATCACGAATATACAAAATCAGATTGCGAATGTGGCAAAAAACAGCCTCGTTAAGCAGGAGGAAAATGAAAGTGCTATCACCATTGGTGAGTCAACAGGTGGCACTGAAATCAATGTTGCAAACAAATCTGGTGAAAATAGGATAATTTCCGGTGTGAAGGCAGCTGTAAATGCTAATGACGCTGTTAATAAAGAACAACTGGATGGGCGTATAGCAGATATTAGTAACAGTATTAATAACATTGAAGAGGGAANGATATTAGTAACAGTATTAATAACATTGAAGAGGGAAGTGCTTTTGCAGTTCTCTACGATAAAAAAGCAGATGGAGCCGTTAATTATAATAGTGTGTCTTTAGGTGGTGATAAGACTACAGCACCGGTTGCTCTCCGTAATGTTAAAGATGGGAAAATTATTGAAAATTCGCATGATGCAATCAATGGTAGTCAGCTTTGGGAGACGAATGATCGTGTTGCAGGTGCTGAAAAGGATATTATCCATATTAACGATAAGGTTACTAACATATCAGCTACGGTTACTGATCTTGGTGAAGAGGTGTTCAATATTCAGAAAGTGGGTGCTTTTGCAGTTCTCTACGATAAAAAAGCAGATGGAGCCGTTAATTATAATAGTGTGTCTTTAGGTGGTGATAAGACTACGGCACCGGTTGCTCTCCATAATGTTAAAGATGGCATGATTGCGCAAGGATCGCATGATGCAATTAATGGTAGCCAGATTGAAAAAATATCCCGAGATGTAGCAGTCATTTTTGGTGGTGATGCGGAATTTAGCGAAGGTATTTTGTTTGGTCCGCACTATCATTTATCGCAAATTTCTGAAGATGGTGTAGCAATAACTAAGGACCATAATAATGTTGGTGATGCTTTGACAGGGCTTGATGACAATATCAACAATGTGAATAGCCGCTTAACACATGTAGCCAATGAGTTTACTCAGAAAATTGATGGTGTCTCTAAAGATTCTCTGTTGTGGAGTAATAATGAGCAGGCATTTGTAGCACAGCATGGAGCAGACAAAGAAAATAGCAAAATTAAATTTCTTGCCAATGGAGACATTTCTGCTAATTCAACCGATGCGGTAAATGGTTCACAACTTTTTGTTACTAATCAGAATGTTACCACTGTTACGAATAATCTAGCAAAAATTTCTCAAAATACATCTCAATATTTTGGTGGTGGTGCAGATGTATCTAACGGTAAGGCTCCCACTTACACTATTCAGGGTAAGCCACATAATGGTTTTGAATCTACTTTTAATGCTGTTGATGCTTCTATCACGAATATTCAAAATCAGATTACGAATGCGACAAAAAATAGCCTCGTTAAGCAGGAAGAGAATGAAGGTGCTATCACCATTGGTGAGTCAACAGGTGGTATAGAAATCAATGTTGCAAACGAATCTGGTGATGCTCGTACAATTTCCGGTGTAAAAGCTGCAGAGTGGAGTGATGAAGCTGTTAACAAAGCCCAGCTTGATAAAAGTATAGAGATGATTTCTAATGATATTAATCTCACAAGAGCTGCTGCAGTTCTCTACGATAAAGAAAATGGTGCCATTAATTATGGTAGCGTAACTTTAGGTGGGGTAGATAACCAAGACCCTGTTGCTCTTCATAATGTTAAAGATGGCATAATTGCGCAAGGATCGCATGATGCAATCAATGGGAACCAAATTAATAAAATATCTGGAGATATAGCAAATTATTTTGGTGGTGATGCTTCATTCGAAAATGGTGCCTTTAAAGGACCAAAATATAGTTTATCTGTTATTGTTGAAGATGGTCAGGTGGCAAAAGCCAATTATCATGACGTTGGCTCAGCTTTGACAGGTCTTGATGCAAATGTGAAGAGTGTGAATACGCATCTGACGAATGTGGTAAACGATGTCAATGAAAAAATCACGAATATTACTCAAGAAGTTAAAGGGGACGCCTTGTTGTGGAACAGTGATGAGCAGGCATTTGTAGCACAGCATGGAGAGGGAAGAACCAATAGCAAAATTAAGTTTCTTGCCAATGGAGATATTTCTGCTAATTCAACCGATGCTATAAATGGTTCGCAACTTTATCTTATGAGCAACCAATTGGCTGCGTATTTTGGTGGTGGCGCTGGCTATAATAATGGAGAATGGACTGCTCCTACTTTCAAGATAGCACAATTCAAGGCTGACGGTAGCTCTGGTGAAAAGAAGAATTATCATAACGTTGCCAGTGCTTTTGACGGCGTGAGTGAGAGTATGTCTAAGATAAACGACCGCATTCAAAATGTTGAAAACAATGTCTCGTCCAATGGTTTAAATTGGAATGAGCAGAAAAAAGCTTATGACGCTAGCCATGATGGTCAACCAAGTAAGATTATCAATGTAGCAGATGGTAAAATTGTAGAAGGGTCAAAAGATGCAGTCAATGGCGGACAGCTTTGGGAGACCAACGAACGTATCACTGGCGTTGAAAAAGATATTAAGCATATTGAAAACAGAGTCGACAATATTTCCACTACGGTTACGAATATTGGTGAAACGGTTTTCAATATTGAAGACAGAGTTGATAATATTGAGAACACGGTTAATAATCTTTCTGATGGCGCAGTTAACTATGATAAAGATGGAGAAGGAAACAAAACCAATAGGATCACTTTAGAGGGTGGAGATTCCAGTGAACCTGTTTTAATTGATAATGTTGCGGATGGCCGTATTGAGAAGGACTCGAAAGAAGCTGTGAATGGTGGTCAACTGCATGATTACACTCAGCAACAGATGAAAATTGTTCTCGATGATGCAAAAAAATATACGGATAGTCGGGTGGATAATATTGTTATTAATGCCATTGATGATGCTGTTGATCGGTCTGACCGATATACAGATATGAAGTTTAATATTTTAAGTTATGATATTAAGAGCGTACGGAAAGAGGCAAGGCAAGCAGCCGCCGTTGGTTTAGCAGTATCCAACCTACGTTACTTC
>NZ_JBHIOG010000042.1:29614-63669 GCF_042195435.1 Bartonella sp. CL162QHHD | reverse complement strand
TGTTTTAAAGAAACATCTCTCAAAACCCTCAAGCCCATTTTGCGAAAGCACCTACAAGAATATAAAATCTATAGAGCACCATCTCTACACTTCATAAAAGTGCAAGCTGGCACCATCCATCATACACTTTACCTCCAATGATGCCCTTGAAACGGCATAAGAGGCATTTTTATTCATTTTTTGTAAAATTTCACTCCACGCGAGCTCATCTAGCTTGTAACGTACGAGCGACATGATTTTGGTTGATTTACTATAAGCAGACTTGAAATGAGAGAATCCTACGGTATTCGAGGTTTTTCATTCAACATGCAAAACATTGAACACGGTCTATAAATCCCATGTTTTATAAATCCCCCCATGTTTTATAAATCCCATGTTTTATAAATCAAAGCGATGCGCCATAACAGGATCAAGGGAAATATTTATGAAGTGGTGCGGGTGGTCGGACTCGAACCGACACTCCTCTCGGAACCAGATTTTGAGTCTGGCGCGTCTACCAGTTCCACCACACCCGCACACTTTTATAAAAGACAGGACTATAAAAGATAGACTTGTCGATTATTCCTTTGCACTATATGAAGAAGCACAGATTCGTCAACAGAAGACTTCTCATTTTTTAAGAATTCATATCATTTTCTGATCTATTTTATGGAATATTTTCTTTATTGGATTTCTCTACCGGATTTATAGCAATCTCATTTGTAAAGTCTTTACCTCTTAAACTTATAAAAAGCCTCATGATATTAAACAAATTAAAGCTTTGGACGATTTCTTTAGCAAATCGGCGTACAGCACCACACTGGCTTGGTTTCATTGCCTTTATTGAAAGTTCTGTTTTTCCAATTCCCATAGATGTTTTATATATTCCGATGCTTCTTATCCATCAAAAGCGGGTTTATCGTTATGCTTTGATTGCGACAATCTGTTCTGTATTAGGAGGCATTGCCGGTTGGTTTATCGGACATTTTGCCTATGATACCCTTGCCAAACCCATTTTAGAAATTTATGGTAAGGTTGAAAGTTTTGAATCTCTGAAAAATAGTGCAACCCTGCAATTTCTAATCATTTTACTGATAACATCAGGTTTTTTTCATCTTCCCCCCATCAAGATTGTCACAATTTTGGCCGGTGTAATGAGTGTACGTCTTGAACTTTTCATGCTTATTTGTATTTTTTCTAGAGGCGCTCGTTTTTATCTTCTCGCGTGGCTGATTAAACATTTTGGACAAAAAGCAATGAATTTTTTAGTACAGCATTTCAAATGGATTGTTCTCATTGGTTGTGTTAGCCTCCTTTTAATTTATGGGATTTTCATAGCTTTTTTAAACAGGAAGCTTTTATAAGGAACAGACTTAATGGCATGCGTTTTGTCTTCTCACCCACTTTTACACAAGCACCTTCATCTTGAACCCAGCAGAAAAGAACAAAGTTTGTGGGCTTTTTTTCTTGCTTTTTGCTTGTCTGCCACAATAGGTATTGCCCTTGGTTTTGAACATTTCGGAGGGTATCTTCCTTGCGATTTATGTCTCATAGAGCGTTTCCCCTATTATGGGGCCATACCATTTTTGCTTTTAGCAGGTTTTGGGGCATATTTTTTTCGCATAACTGCTTGGGTACAACTTTTATTTTTGTGTGTTTTTGTCTTAATGTGCATCAGCCTTGTTTTAGCCATTTATCATGCGGGTGTTGAATATGGCTTTTGGGCTGCTCCCCTCAGTTGTGGTTTAAGCGCAGTGAGAAAAACCTCAGACATTAACCAGCTGCTCAGCCAATTAAACAACATTCATCCCCCTTCTTGTTCTGAAGCATCCGCACGCTTTCTTTTTCTTTCATTTGCCGGTTGGAATGTCGTCTCAAGCCTATTTTTCAGCCTTATAAGCCTCTATATTACTTCAAAAGGCATTCTTTCAAGCAATAAAAAACTCTAACCATAAAATAGAAACGAAACCGCGTTCACTCGTTCTCTCCAATCGCTTCCCCCCTAACCAACAACTCTCCAGTCACCAATCCCCACCCAAAACCACCCACCGCCAAACCAACCCACCAACACCAACGAGTCACCAACATCCCTCCTCTAGCGTTGTACTCAAAAGACAAAAATAAGCAGATACATCCATTTTATGGTTTCACCTCTCTGTACTTATAAGCAACATTTTGATAAAAACTCGTGATAGAAAAGCCGTAAAATAATAAGTGAGGGGACCAATAAATATAAATGGTCTGCTATGGCTGAAGATAAGAATACAGAGCCTTCTACCCTATCACCTATTTCCTTAGATATAACCAAACTTGAAGAACCATGTGTTATGATGGAACATGATCATAATGCATGGCGCGAGCATATAAAAGAAAGGGATTTAAATGCGCCTTACGAAAAACCACCTCATATAAAACCACGAATCAAATCGGCACCACGCATCAGGCAAGTTTTTTGGTGCGATTTTCCTCATGATTCGATACTCCCTGAATTTTGGAAAAAGCGGCCTGTTTTAGTGCTTTCTAAGAATGCAAAATTATATGGAAATGTGACAGTTTTACCTTTTTCAACGAAATCACAACCCAATAATCCCGCTGCGTATCCAATACAATCTCCCATAGAGAATAAAAAAGCGTGGATTATCTGCAATTATGTCACAACAGTTTCTGTAAGTCGTTTAAGTTGCTCACGTACCGTTCCAAGGTTATCCTGCGAAGATTTTCATAAAGTTGTAGCTCTGATGCTCAAATATTTACCGCATTTACAGTATTGACTTTTGGGAAAAATAAGTGTACCTATATCAGCATACACGGCATCAGTAATGGTGGCCGCTTCCCCGCAAGGGGAGATAGGAACGAAGGAGTGGGAAACCGCTCCTTTCGTCATTTTTAGTATTTTTTTGAAAACTGCCATTTTTTGCAACCTTCCCTAGAACATATCCAACATTCATTCTCCACCGTTGTTGTTTTGCTCCACCGTTGTTGTTTTGAAATATCTGCGATTTGGGATAAGCAGAAGACAATATCCACACCTTGGATCCGGTAAAGTTTCCCATGGAGATTACCGAGATATTGTACATACTTATCATTTCATTGCACAAAAAATCATGCTGCCGTTGCTTAAACTTTATATGATTTTCCGCAATGGGAATATCTTTCCAAGATTGAAAAAAAGCTTTGCTTTATATGACCACACCTCAAACGATCGTATTTGACGAGATAACAAAGAAAATTCTCTAATAAACCAGAAATCAACACCCGACCGATTTCTATCTCTTCACCAAAAACAATTGTTTATTGCCCTAACCACATTATTTCACCGGTCACATGATCTAACATAGCTTTTGCAGATAGATTTTCTTCCCTGTTCTCCTAGAAACGATCTATGCTATTTTGGGATTTACTGCTGAATTGCTTATGCTTGCACTTTGAATGCCTTTTTTCTCACCATATAAAAGGTAGATAAAAAAATAATTTCGTTTATCAGCTTTATTTTAAAGACATACCTATTTTTACAGGATACGTTTTCCTTTCTATCAGCCCTATCGCATTTAATACACTTGTCGTTTCTAAACATGAACAACCAAGCATCACAATGGAACAATAGACATCCATCACTTTCATGGGCACTTGCATTGACAAGAGATAAACAAGAGTATTGATCATCACACACGGAGCAAAAATCTATAGCGACTACGCCATAGACTTTCGCCACGCACGGGTTATTCTTAAAGCATATTTATGATGAGATAATCATTTATGACATCATTTTTGTTACGCCACAGAACGGGTTTTGCTATTGTGCAAATTTTTCAAGAGAAATCCTCACTCGCTCATAGATGACAAGATTTCTTTATGGAGAAAGCGTATGGCGCTCAGCTTTGACCTTTTCCATAACAAGGATAAGTTCAAACTTTAACCAACACGACAATACACCTATTCTAAACGATTTACACACCACCTCATCAGCAACAGGCTGCTCCAATATCGGTGTATTTATCGGTGCATTGACTTGAGGATTTTTTGCACTTCCACGCACCGTAAAAAAAGAAAATATTTTTATCATTTTCAACTCCATTTTAATTGATTTGGATTTTAAAAATGACCAAAAAAATCAAACAAAAATAGAGAGGTAAGTTACGAAAACTACAGGGTAAATTTTACTGCCCCAAAATGTCTATTTTCCCCCGCCTGAACAGTCAGAGGAACACTATAAAAAATATTTTTATTGAAAAACAATTACTTATAATCTAGGGAAGAAAAGTAAAAATCCCCCCAGAAAAAGAGATTATCTTCAAAATTATCAAAAAAAGCAGCACAATTTTAGTGATCTTTTTATTTTTTTTTTGATAAAATTAATTGGCAGGTGTCTTAGGCGCCCCTCCGGTAGGTTCCCAATTCGCAACAGCCGCTAATTCCTCAATAAGCTTCTCTCTTGGTAAATTATCATCATCCACCAACTTGTACTGAACGGCATTGTCACTAAGCCACTTTATAAGCGTTCCTTTAACAGTTTTACCACCCTCAGCCTCACTCACCGCTTCCCATGCCGCAACAATAGCAGCAAGCTTTGGAGCATAACGTGGATGCGTTGGATCTTGAAACGCATATTTTTGATCCTTAGTCTCAGCAAAATTATCCTCAGGGAAAAAAACTTTAGGTCTCTTACCACGCAATAAAAGCCATTCTTTTAAATCATCTAGGGAAACAGAAGAATATTCAGCAATAGGATGCTCGTTCAAAGGAAACCCCTCAAAATCACTAAGATAGTACCATTCTACCCTTAATTTTCCCTCTTTTGCTTCTCTTACTATGTCACTATAAACAGCTCGGAACAAAGCAATTTTATCAAACGGTACTCGCTCCTCTCCTTCGTAAATATAACTGTCTTCAGGGCTATATTCGCCGGGAAATTTACATACGAGTGGATTCAAGCCCGCTATCAATAACGCTGCCTGCAGTATTGTTATTTTTTGAGAACATAAAAACCATTCTAAACTTTCATCAATTTCCATATATTCCCCGCTTTTTCTACAAAACTTAACATATTTTTTAAAATGCTAAGAGCAATCTCCTTCACTGACACAGAGATTATACTCCCCTCACATTGCACGCTTATCACACTTTTTAATAGCCTCACAACCACACCCTTCCTTGTGATACACAAGCAAATGATTTGAATTGATTTAAGATAAGAAGTTTTGAAGTGAGAGGAATCCTACTGAATTTTGGGCTTTCATGCAAGATATCAGGCAAGTTACAAGGCAATAAATGCCCCTTCATAAAGCATAAATTTTTATGCGTGATCAAATAATTTGATATGATAATATCTCTGTCATTTATACACTCCCACCCTTAAACCTGCCCCTGCAATTACAGCACAAAAGATAATTCGTTACACGCTAACAAATCCACCTAAATGCAAAAGCTGTAACAACGCTAAAATGCGCGTAAATATCATAAGAATACTGTCTTACACCTCCACAAGCAGAATGAGTGGCGTAAAACTGTACAATAAAATGCCATGCCTATAATGAACCGTGCTAAAGACTGTCGCAACACTGGGAGCTAAGGTGTATGATGATGCCAGCTTGCTCTTTTATGAAGCGTAAAGATTAAGAAGACTCAATGGAGTTTATATTATTTCATGGAAATTTTGCGGCTCTACCCTTCTATACTCTTCACGGGGGCCCACCCTCGCGAAATGGGCTTTTATCCCTTGAAAAAGGTCTCTTTTAAAGAATCATTTCAAATTCTAAGAGCTGTTACAGTCTTTTGAACGCATCAAATGAATGATGATGCTAGCTTATTCCTTTCCTATATTCTCGAGCATCAATACATTAGAATGCTCCATTCAAACGCCCCTTTAGCAAAATAAAGCACATTGTCTCTTAAATTTTTTCACGTAATCATTTCTTTCATGCGCCCCTGTCGTCTCCATTTAATGAATCTCCTTATACTTTCTCAGCATCCCATCACCTTTTTTCTCAGTGCAACCTTTTTGTAATTTGTCAGTTTTTAACTTTTAGATTGACTTTCGGTTTATTTTTCTTATGTTTTAGAATTATTCTAAAGTGCAGAGGAACAGAAAATGTTGAGATCGTTTTTTTCATTTGTACAACGTAAAGCTCTGTCCTTTCGTTCAGCACAAAACGTGATACTTAAAGCGCTCAAATTAAAAGAGCAACATGCGGCGCTCTATTTAAAATATGCAAAAGCTCTAGAACCTTATTCCTCTAAGGAAGCCGCGGTTTTTACCGCTATGGGGCTTCAAGAGCTTAAAAATTATAAGCAACTTTTGTGCCTTTCTTGTCATAATCGTGCAAACACTATCGGTTCATTATGTGACAAAACTTCTCTTGTGAAAGAAAAGAGCCGCCATCCCTCCCAAAAAACAACAGCGGCAAATCACACCATAAAAAAACCTTCAAAAACGCAAAGACAAACACTTTTGACTTGGATTCAACCAGGTCTTGCAGGATTAATGGATGGCTCTGTCTCTACCCTTGCCCCCATTTTTGCCGCAGCTTTTGCCACGGGAGACACGCATCAAACTTTTTTGATAGGGCTCTCAGCTTCAATTGGTGCGGGACTTTCAATGGGTTTTACAGAAGCAGCCCATGATGACGGCAAATTATCAGGGCGTGGTTCGCCATTAAAAAGAGGTCTTGCCAGCGGCATCATGACAACATTAGGAGGACTAGGTCATACTCTTCCCTATTTGATCAACTCTTTTTATGTAGCGACAATTATTGCTTTTATCATTGTTTTTTTCGAACTAGGCGCCATCGTCTGGATTCAGAACAAATTCATGTCCACTCCCTTTTGGCGCGCCTCTTTACAGGTCATCATTGGTGGTGCTCTGGTTTTTGCCACGGGTATTCTTATCGGTAGTATCTAAAAAATCTTATCTGTAACCATAATTTAGATCTCAAATAAGCGCATGCCCCTAGGCATAAGCCATCCTTGATGATGCCATTATTGAAAAATGCCATTGATAATGTTAGGTGGTGTTGTGGAATATTTTAGGTCAGTAAGAGATGATAAGCAAGCTCTGGGGACAACCTATATCCACACACCTTTATCGACTTGGTTTTATAGATATCTTTTGTTAAAGTATCATTTTCTTCTAGACCTCATATTTTGGAAATGCCTTGATCATGTCGCACACTGAAACCAACGCCTCTCTAAACAACCATCCTGTCTCTTCTCAATCTTCACGTGCCCAGACTTTATTTGTTCAGCGTCTTGCACACGGACAAGGTTTAGAACTTCCTTGCTACGCGACAGCAGGTTCTGCGGGTCTTGATCTACGGGCAGCAATTGGAGAAGAAGAAACGCTTGTTCTTGCCCCTGGGCAGCGGGCACTTATTCCAACAGGTCTCATTTTTCATTTATCTCTTGGGTTTGAAGCACAAATACGTCCACGCTCTGGCTTAGCCTTAAAACACGGCATCACATGCCTCAACACTCCAGGAACGATTGATAGTGACTACCGTGGTGAAGTCAAAGTCCTTCTTATCAATTTAGGACAAGAAGACTTTTCAATCCAACGGGGCATGCGCATTGCCCAAACAGTCATCGCCCCCGTATCCCAAGTTAATGTTTGCGCCATTGAACCAGAGCAAAATACCCAAAGCCATAACGAGAGCCGTGGAACAGGAGGTTTTGGTTCAACGGGACACACTTAAGAAGCTCTGAAAATCGCTCCTCTCAAAATAACACATACTTATTCCAACCACTCTTTCACTTAAAACCCCTTGGGCTTTTAAAGTGCAGAAGGAATGCGCATTTGCTTTCAAAGTTTTTTCACTAAACGCCCCTCTAAACGGGCATCCTTACTCTTCTCCTGTCTCTTCTCAATCTTCACATGCCCAGACTTTATCCGTTCAGCATCTTGCACTTGGGACAAGAAAGCTTCCTCATTACGCAACGGCTGGTTCTGCGGGTCTTGGATTTACAAGCAGCAAATTGGTAAAGAAGAAACGCTTGTTCTTGCCCCTGGGCAGCGGACACTTATTCCAACAGGTCTCATTTTTCATTTATCACGTGGGGTTTGAAGCACGCATCCGTCCACGCTCTGGCTTAGCCTTAAAACACGGGCATCACATGCCTCAACACTCCAGGAACGATTGAGTGTGACTATCCGGAAGTGAAGTCAAACTCCTTCTTATCAATTTAGGACAAGAAGACTTTTCCATTTAAACAGGGCATGCGCATTGCCCAAACAGTCATCGCCCCCGTATCTCAAGTTAATGTTTGCGCCATTGAACCAAAGCAAAATACCCAAAGCCATAACGAGAGCCGTGGAACAGGAGGTTTTGGTTCAACGGGACACACTTAAGAAGCTCTGAAAAAATCGCTCCTCTCAAAATAACACATACTTATTCCAACCACTCTTTCACTTAAAACCCCTTGGGCTTTTAAAGTGCAAAAGGAGTGCGCATTTGCTTTCAAAGTTTTTTCACTAAACGCCCCTCTAAATAATCATCTCTCAATTACGTCTCGTGCGCTATACAAAATTTCATTATCACCCGATCCCCCTCCCCCATAACAAAAACATTGGCATTAACCATTGAGCGTTCACACACTGCTTGTAATGTCGACAATCTATACATCATATTGATTTATAATAATAATGAATTGTCTTTCAACTTAAATGAGAGATCTCAGTACTGTAAGATTGTTTCATGGCAAGCCTATTGATATTAAATCAATCAAAAGCATGTTTCTCACATTCCAAACGTGGTTAGCATACAGATAAAAACTGAAAAAATGCCTACAATGAATACGTATATTAACACTGTCTTGGGAAAAAAATATAAATACGATAATGGTGCTCGCTTACTCTTTTATTAAGCATAAAGAGAGTGAGGTTCGATAGATTTTTTGATTATTTTACGGGGGCTTTACGGTTATACCATTTATGAACACCGCCGCAAAAAGGGCTTTAAGATGTATTAAGACACACAACAATCGCCTCTGCTGTTTTCTTGATCACACCTCTTGCGGCAAGATGAGTAGTGCTTAATCCTAAAAAACCGATTCAATATATGAATCCCCTGCATAATATCAAACCCATGCGTATTTGGTTTAATAAATCCACGGAACCCTCATCAATTTCACTCTACGACTTTGAGTAATATGCTTTGCTTCCTGCAACAAAGGCTGTTTTTTATCACTGATCAGAGGCATCAGCTGGAATATTAGCGTTTCCCGTAGTGCTCGTTGTTACGGCATCCACATGCCCCACAACGTTACCACCCGCTCCATCGACAGCAGCGTTCGCTACCCCTGTTGTTTTATTATTGATCTCACCTCTTGAGACAAGATTGGTAGAGTTTTGCAATCCTACAAGACCGATTTTATGATATCCAGCCATGCGTATTTGATTTAATAAATCGATGACAGCACCATAATCAATTTCGCTATCCGCTTTGATTAAAATTTTTGTCTCTAAATTTTGCGTCGTTTCCCTCAACAAAGCTTCTCTCAAAGCTGCTTGTTCTACAAGATGATCACCAATGTAAAGAGAACGATCTTTTTGCAACGTAACATAAAGAGGTTCATCAGACTGAACCACTGAAGGTGCTTGAGTTATAGAAGGAAGCTGAACGGAAATGGCAGATGTTGCCAAAGGCGCTGCAACCATAAAAACAATAAGCAACACCAATACAACATCAATAAAAGGGGTCACATTGATTTCGCTTTGCAACCCACTCTCGTCTATATCCCAATCATTATTAAGGCTTGCTTTCATTTTTTATGACTTTTCTGTTGTCTTTGTCTATCAAGTTCACGGCTCAAGAGCCTTTCAAGAGCAGCAGCGATATCACCTAAATCACTACGATAACCACTCAAAGCACGCATAAGGCTATTATACATAACAACGGCGGGAATAGCCACAAAAAGCCCAACAGCCGTTGCGAATAAGGCTTCAGCAATTCCAGGCGCCACCACATCAAGTCGCGTTGTTTGAGACTGAGCAATCCCAATAAAAGAATTCATAATTCCCCAAACAGTTGCAAAAAGACCAACAAAAGGAGCAATTGCGCCAATAGTTGCAAGAACAGCGCTTCCACATGCAACACGGCGTGTAGCAGCCAGCAAGCAGCGTGACAAAAGTGAATGAACCCTTTCTTTTAAACCTTCATGAACATCGCGAGCCTTAGCATCGCGAACATCGCGGGAAACATCTTCATATTGATTGCTCTCCTCATAAAAGAGAATATCTTCAATCGTTTGTGCCCTTTCCTCTGTACTGGTTTTTTCACCAGAGCTTTCGTTTATCCCTTCAGGAGCAGAAAAATGAACCTGTTGTGCAGAAAGATACACCTCTTTAAGGACTTCTTTGAGAAAAAACACACCAGCCCCTTTGCTTTCTTTCAAGCTCGCTGCCAAACGCGTAAGAGTCTGAGCATTTAGAACCAATTGAAGTTCATGACGTACTCTTCGTTTTACCAAAGTGATCTCAACAATTTTCACAAAAGCAATTGTCCAAGACATAAGAGAAGCAAGTAACAAAATAATGATAACGGCTTTCACCACCCAATCAGCAGCCATAAACATAGAAAGAGGAGAAAAATCATGCACTGTCAATACAGCAGACATATTATCTAAAGGGACTGTTTTATCTAAAGGGACTGTTTCAGATTCCATTTTTATCTCACATTCTTGTGCTCTTATCTTTATTTATGAGCTGGATCGTCACCCCGCATAGCATCACTGTTCCAAAATGCCACTACCCTTTTAACGTCACTTGTGTATTCCTCTTAAGAAAGAAAACTTGATAAATCAAGTATAGTTTTATTCCACAAGCTCTCTCTTGTTTTAAAGAAATTACTCAAGAAATTTTTCTCTAACAATTCAACAAGTTTATCTTACCCAATCAATTTATTGCATAAATTAGGCAAAATGATAAACTTACAAGAAGTATCGCATATAATATTTTAATTTATAAGAATAATTTATCATCGTTCCTGTTAAATAAATCTCTCATATCGCAAAGTTTCTCTCATTTCAGCGGCTCTTTTAAAGCCAACAAAATATTTGCTTACATGAAACAAGCAGCAAAAATATCATAAAACTCTTGAAAAAAAGGATACGCACATCTCTAAAAACCCGTGCACTGAAGTACCTCTTCTACCCTAAAATAAAAATATACCTTACGTTTAAAAAAAGAACGATCGCAATATCTTAAACTGACCAAAAGTATCATGGGGAGCGCGTGTTGCCCCCAAATACATAGAGAGCAAAGAGCCGCAATATTATTTTCTTTTTCTTCTGCAAAAGCATAAAAATGACATTATTTCTGCCGCAAAATCGCAACAACGATGTTTTTTACCTGTCACAAGCCTAAAAAATAAACCTCAACAGGCTTTTTAAAAAACTTTTATAAAAAACTGCGCCACGAGAAACTGAAGAATGGTGCTAAATTGCTGCAAAAGCATAAGACAATTCTCAACAGATGCGACCCTTTACAGACAAAGCATATCGTATAGGAAAGATTTATTTTATCAAAAACAGTTTTAAATTCGACAAAATGAAAGGAACCAAAAAAAGCTTTTGGCGTTACTCAAGCAGTGAAAATTTTCACTCCAATGCAAATGATCACTATGAACACACCAATACAAATATAATGAATCAAGAGGGAAAAATACCATGGCCCATAATAAAACAACACAGCACGATAAATCAGCCGTAGAAAAAGACCAACAAAAAGACCTACAAGGACAATTAGAAACGTTACGCACTGAAATTTCAGGGATTACCTCAACCCTAACAGATCTTGGTGCAAACAAATTCAACGCCGCCAAAGACAAAGCGGAAAAACTATATCACTCAGCGAAAGAAAGTGGTGAAGACATGATGTCTCAAGCAAAAGACAAAATTAGTGATCTTGAACAAACCATGAATCAATGCGTTCGCAAAAATCCTGGCAAAAGCGTTTTGTTTGCCGCAGGGGTTGGTTTTATTCTTTCTCAATTACTGCGTCGTTAAGCAATGCATAAGTTTATCGCGCCTCTTTTAAACCATCTTGTCGGTGGAGGGCTTAAAAGCACAGTCAAGCAAGTACGCCTTCAAGCAATTTTCTATGGGTTTATTGGCATTTCATTCTTCATGTCTTTGCTTTTTTTATGTACCATCGGTTTTATTGCGTTATGTTCTGTTATGAAGCCTCTTGCTGCCGCCAGTATCATGTTTTTAATTTGTCTTTCTCTTGCAGGATTAGGTCTTATTATCAGTCGCGTTCTCAAAACTTATCAACGCTATGACCAACAAAAAAAGACAGAAGAACAACGCCACAAACTCATGACAGATGCGACCGTTTCCAGCCTTGCAGCTCTCAGTCAACATCTCCCTTTTGCCAAATTGGGTGTTCCCATTCTCGGACTTGCAACTTATTTTTTGTGGAAAAAAGATAAAAAAGACCGCTTTTCAAAGTAAAATATGTAAAACTGTCACTCTAAATTCCCCCTCAGTGTGCTTTCTTTTATAGCAAAAGAAAGCACATTTTTTTCCTCATAGTCTCTTTAGCTTCTTCAAAAGCCTGAAAAAAAATCCCCTTCATTTTGCTAAAAATTCCATAGAACCGCTACACTCTCTTTCAGATTGCAACCCATATTTCATGAACATAACAACATAAGGCAAAACTTACATTAAAAATTCTGGTTTGATTTGAAGCAATTGGTTGTTTTTTGAAGGCAAGGTGTTTTCAGTTTTACCTTTTCTCTATTTTTTCATAAACCTTTTTTCATGACCATAGGTCACATCAGTAGTTTGCATGTGTTCAGATTTTTCTGAACACTCATGTTTGTTACAATGACTATTTTGTTTAGGGGAAGGAAACGCGCTCTCCCATAGCGCTGTAGTGAGCAACCTATATGCGTAAGCGAGCTTTAAACACAACAATTTTCCATAACGAGCGTTGTCCACCAAGGACTGTGTGGATTATAATTAACTTTTTTCTGATAAGATTTGCAGTAGAATATTGTCTTGATTTTTAAATAGCGCTTGAGAGAACGCTTTATCAATTATGGTCAATGGGATTATAGCTTCCATGATCTCTTCGCCAATCTTCTGGTTGTTGAAATTGGCTCGACCATAAACCGTTTTGTGCTTTTTGAGCAGCAGATTGTAAGTTTTTATAGTCTGCTGGGGATGGAAAATGATGCTGATCTTTTGTCAACACCATCAACCCTTCTGCAAGCCCCAAACGCGCCAGATCAACCCCATCTACAAAACATTGTGCATAATGAACCTGTTGAACGACACGTGCTTGCCGACAAGTAACCTTTTTATCAATTGTTTTTGAGACAAGCCACGCCGTAACAAAAGCGCCGCAAGGCCACTTAACTCCGTTGCGTGAGGCAAATTGCCTCATTTCACAGCTTTCCACACCATATAAGCGGATATCACGGATGATCTTTTTTCTCCACCCATCATCTACAAGCGTAATCATTTTAAAGGTCACACCACTTGTAACCTGTATAGCACCGGAATAGACCGGCACATTTTCTTCATAAAATTGTGATGCGAGTGGTTCTGGATGCAATACCACATTTTGTTGGTTTACGTCTTGTTGGTTTGCATAATCTATCAATTGTGACTTCGGATTTTGAACGGGGTTTCCAATTGTCTTTTCTGATCCTTTTAAAAAAGAAGTTTGAGTAAGTTGTTCATTATGTTGACTTAAATAAAAGTATCCTAAAATAATAATACAAATTAAGATAATATATTTAGGCGCTGATCGAAGATATTTTAAAAGTATCATTTTGAATATTGCTGTATTTTATTGTTCATTAAATAATAAAAGATTAAATATTATTAATTTATCGATAGAAAAATTTATTTTTTTCATTTATATGATTCCCGATTAATATTTTGAATATTAATTTTGTGATCAACTTAAACATAAAGCGGGGGAATTTTCATGAAAAACATGAATAATTCGTTCATTAATGAACATACCTTACAAAAAACTATTCTATCCAACACCCAAAAGAAATGGTTAACAGCAGCATTGATGCTGTTTATTGCCTTCATGGCACTGAGTGAACCAGCATTTGCTGATGGCGGCTTCGGAAAAATTGAAACTGCTCTTGATAAAATCATTGAAGCTTTAACAGGAAAAATTGCAACATCAATTGCAACCATTGCGGTTGCTGGTATTGGGCTTGCATGGATTGCTGGTTATGTTGAAATGCGTAAAGCTTTTTTCGTTTGTGTTGGCATCGGCATTGTTATGGGTGCAACGCAAATTGTATCAATGTTTTCCCATTAAACGTTGCCTTTCAAAGCCATGAAAGAGCACGACAAGCTAACAGAAGATACGTTATTTCTTGCTTGCACGCGCCCTGCAATGATTGCAGGCGTAACAGTGGAAGCTATGGGATTAAATGGGATAGGAACGATGATATTGTTCATTATGGCAGGCAATATTTTTTTTCTAACCTTTGGTGTGATGCTGCATTTCATATTCAAGGAAATCCTAAAGCATGACCATAACAAATTTCGTATTCTTCTGACATGGCAAAAGACAAGTATTTTTGCCAGAAATTCGAGTCTATGGGGTGGGGGAAGTATTTCTCCATTACGATTAATTCGTAATTATGAGGAATTATAATGAATAGAACAGAGCGCAAACGTGAAAAGCAGCCAGAGGCGATCATTCCTTATGTGCGCCATGTCAACAAGCACATCATTGCGCTGGATTCACGCGCTCTCATGAGCGTTATTAAACTTGAAGGGATTAACTTTGAGACAGCGGATATTATTGATCTGAATGTGCTTCACGAACAGCTCAATAATCTGTTTAAAAACATAGCGGATGAACGGATAGCGCTTTATAGCCATATTATCAGAAAGCGTGAAACTGTTTATCCGGATGGGACTTTCAGATCGGCATTTGCCAAGCAATTAGATGATAAATATCGCGACCGGATGATTTCACAGGAGCTTTATCGCAATGATCTTTATCTTTCTATTTTGTGGAATCCACACGTTGATCAAACGGATAAATTAGTGGAGTTTTTCAAACGTTTAGGCAAAGCCAAGCAAGAAAAGACAGAAGTTGATGCAGAGTCCATTCGCAAGCTTGAAGATATTACCACAGATCTTATTCAAAATTTAGAGCGCTATGGTGCAAGAAGATTGAGTCTTTATGAACATGAAGGCAATATTTATTCGCAGCAAAGTGAGTTTATCCACCAATTGGTGGGAGGTCGTCGTGAACGTATCCCTCTCACATGGGGGACGATAGCTTCGACTGTTTATTCAGACCGTCTCATTTTTGGAAAAGAGATCATAGAAATACGCACCGAGGCGGCACAGCGGTTTGCGGGCATGTTTGGTTGGAAAGAATATCCAGCAAAAACCAGGGTAGGCATGGCGGATGGTTTGCTCACCCTTCCCTTTGAGTTTATTTTCACCCAATCTTTTATTTTCAAGAGCAAAAACATTGCCAAGCAGATTATGGGGCGCAAACAAAACCAAATGGTCAATGCAGGAGACCGTGCGGGCTCACAAATTATGGAACTGGATGATGCGCTTGATGATCTTGAATCCAATCGTTTTGTTTTAGGGGAGCATCATTTATCATTGGCAGTTTTTGCTGATACGCCGCAAGAGTTAGCGGATAATCTTGCCAAAGCGCGTTCTCGTCTTACAGATGGTGGGGCTGTCATTGCGCGGGAAGATTTAGGGTTAGCGGCGGCTTGGTGGGCACAATTGCCTGGCAATTATGCTTATCGCACCCGCTCTGGTGCAATAACAAGCCGCAATTATGCAGCGCTTTCTCCTTTTCATTCTTTTCCGGTTGGGAAAATAGATGGCAATGTATGGGGACCAGCGGTAGCCTTGATGAAAACCTCTGCTGGTTCACCGTTTTATTTTAACTTTCACTTTGGTGATTTAGGCAATACGTTTGTTTGTGGTCCCTCTGGTTCTGGGAAAACGGTTATTGTTAATTTTCTTTTAGCGCAACTTCAAAAGCATGATCCCAATATGGTCTTTTTTGACAAAGATCGGGGCGCAGAACTTTTTGTCAGAGCGGGTGGCGGCACTTATATGCCCTTGAAGAATGGTAGACCGACAGGCATAGCACCGCTAAAAGGCTTAGACTATAACAATCCAGCAGATAGAGTTTTTTTACGCCAATGGATTATCAAGCTTGTTTCTTCTGAAGATCAAAAGATCAGTGAATCAGAAAGACAAGATATTTCTGCTGCTGTTGACCAACTTGCCTTGTTGCCAAAAGAACAACGGACGATCTCCGCCTTACAAATGTTTTTTGACACCACGCACAGGGAGGGGATAGCGGGTCGTTTAGAAAGATGGTGTAAAGGCAATGCCTTAGGGTGGGTTTTTGACAATCCTGATGACGACATTGGCATTGATGCAAAATTTATTGGTTATGACATGACGGATTTTTTAGACAATAATGAAATTCGTCCCCCATTAATGATGTATCTTTTTCATAGAATTTTGTCTCTGATTGATGGGCGTCGTATTATCATTGTCATTGATGAATTTTGGAAAGCCTTAGAGGATGATTCCTTTAAAGCCTTTGCGCAAGACAGGCTGAAAACTATCCGTAAACAAAATGGTTTGATGTTGTTTGCAACGCAATCTCCCAAAGATGCGATCAATTCGACCATTGCCCACACCATTATAGAGCAATGCCCAACACAAATTTATTTTCCCAATCAAAAGGGCAATCATGGGGATTATGTAGAAGGTTTTAAATTATCGGACAGAGAATTTAACCTGATACAATCAGAATTAAGCCGTGAGTCACGGCGTTTTCTCATCAAACAAGGACAAAGTTCAGTTGTAGCAGAACTGAATTTACGCGGCTTTGATGATGAAATAGCCATTTTAAGTGGCACCACCAAGAATATTGAACTCCTAGAGACCATTATGGATGAAGTTGGACAATCTCCAGAAAAATGGCTTCCTATTTTTCAAGAAAGGTCAAAGCAATGAAAAAACTTTTATTGGCAACAGCTCTTTGCGCAATTTCTTTTGGTTTAACAACCAATTCATTTGGTTTTGGCGGTATTGTATTTGATCCCAAGGCTTTTGGACAAATGATTAAACAAGTTCAACAAGGCCAACAACAGCTTAACAAGTTGCAAGAACAAATTCAACAAGGTGCACAACAGCTTGACCAATTAAAGAGCCAACTCGATCAAGCGAAACAATTATATAACTCCTTAAATGTCAAGCCTGACATTTCGGGATTGAAAGAGATGTTTAACAAGCAAGGGAGCAGTGGCGCCCTTCCTTCAGATTTTAACCACTTTCAACAATCAATGGGCAGTGGTGGCGGTGGTGGTGGCGGCGGCGGCGGCAGCAAAAACACGCAAAAATGGCAAGAAGAACTTAAATACAAAGAGCCCTCAGGGGGTGCTGGATCAAAAGAGGCAGCAGATGCTTTTTACGCACAAGAAGTGAAAAAAGCCGAACAGGACACGGTAGGACAGGCAGCCAAAGGCCAAGACGTCTACGAAGAAGCCAGTGAAACACAAAAAACCATTAACAAGCTCCTTGACGAACTTGGAAGTACTAAAGATTCGGGTAAAATTCAAGGCATTCAAGCACAATTATCAGCAATACAAGCAAAACTCCAAACACAAGTTCTCCAAATGCAAGCCGCCGCGATGATTCAACAAGCGGAATACAAAGCTGCCGAACAACGAGCTTACGAAGAATTTGCAGCGCGATATGCAGATTATGCCAAAAAACTCGGTGGTCAATAAACGAGAAAAAAGAGGGGCTTGAACATGAACAAGATCATCATAACAACATTGCTACTTTGCACAGGGCTCATCACAGCTGGATGTGAAAAAACCTATAGCGTCGCAGAATTTAAAAAAGATAAAAAATTGATGGAAGAGTGGAATGCTAAATGTGGATTCGCAGGAACTGCAAAAAATTGTGAAAACCTAAGATTAGCACAACTTGAACTTGAAAAGGAATATGAAGCAAAAGCTGAAGAAAGAGCACGTGAAGATGACGAACGTTATCGTAAAGCAATGGAAAAAGCTAAAGCTGAACAAGACGCCAGGATTGAAAAAATGAGAGCTGAGAATGAAAAATTCCGAGCTGAACAAGAAGCGAAAGAACGAGCCGAACGAGAAGCAGAAGAGCGCGCTAAAGCTAAACAACAACAGGACAATAAATAATGAATAAAGTTCTCATAACAACATTGCTACTTTGCACAGGGCTCATCACAACTGGATGTGAAAAAACCCATAGCGTCGCAGAATTTAAAAAAGATAAAAATTTACGCTTAGAGTGGGATGCTAAATGTGGATTTGCAGGAACTTCAAAAAATTGTGAAAACATGCGGTTAGCATTTTTAGAACTTCAGAAAGAGTATGAAGCAAAAGCAGCAGAAAGAAGTCGTAAAATTGACGAAGAAAATCGCAAATCAATGGAAAAATTGAAAGCTGAACAAGACGCTTGGATTGAAAAAATGAGAGCTAAACGAGAAGCAAGAGAACGCGCTAAAAGAGAAGCTGAACAACAACAAAATAACCATTAAGACACGATAAATAACAGAGCATCTAAATGGCAATAGAAACCAAAGGCATATTCACTAAGATAGACAATATGTTGATGAATCCCCTTGCAAAGACAATGGATAGCACCATTACACATCGCTATTGCGCTTTAGCTGCTCAACTTAAAGAGCTTTGTGCACTTTATAATATATTTATGGCAACATTATGTCGCTGCTCTAGATTTATCATCACTGGTTATAAAAACCGATAACACAAGCAGAATTTAAAGATTGTGCTCAAACATAAAAAACTGAAAGAAAGAAGGGGAAATATCTATGAATAAAGTTCTCATAACAACATTGCTACTTTGCACAGGGCTCATCACCGCTGGATGTGAAAAAACCTATAGCGTAGAAGATTTTAGAAAAGATGAAAAATTACGCCAAGAATGGGCAGCTAGATGTGACGGAGCAGGAGATTCGATAAACTGCCAAAACGTACGAATAGTACTACATGAAAATATGCGAAAAGACTTTCGTGAGTTTTATAATAGTCTTTACGGAAATAAAAATAAGCAAAAAACAAAAGAACAAGACAAAGGCAATAACTAAATCAGTAAAAACATTTATGGCAACATTATGTCTGTGTCCTAGATTTATCATCACTGGTTATAAAAACCGATAACACAAGCATAATTTAAAGATTGTGCTCAAACCTCAAAAACTGAAAGAAAGAAGGGGAAATATCTATGAATAAAGTTCTCATAACAACATTGCTACTTTGCACAGGGCTCATCACAGCTGGATGCGAAAAAACCTATAGCGTAGCAGAATTTAAAAAAGATAAAAAATTGATGGAAGAGTGGAATGCTAAATGTGGATTCGCAGGAACTGCAAAAAATTGTGAAAACTTAAGATTAGCACAACTTGAACTTGAAAAGGAATATGAAGCAAAAGCTGAAGAAAGAGCGCGTGAACGCGAAGAAGAAAACCGTAAAGCGATGGAAAGATTTGACGCCGCAATGGAAGCTCAACATCAAGCAAGGCAAGCTGAAATAAAAAAACTAAAAGCTGAAATGGAAAAAAGAAAGGCTGAAGAAAAAGCAAAAGAACAAGCCGAAAGAGAAGCAGAAGAGCGCGCTAAACAAAACCAAGATAATAATTGAATCAGAAATAATCATATTTGCAAAAATTAGATAGAATGGACGTGCAATGACATTCGAAGAAGTAGCTTACTTTACCATGGTAGAAAATATGTTAACGAAACCTATAATGAAAATAATGAATGATTCCGTTGAACATCTCTCAACAGGTTTAAGTACTCCGCTTAAAGCATCTTGTACAATCTACATTATATTTATAGGGTACAATATCATCTCAGGGCGTTCTTCTATGCCCTTATGGGAATTTATAACGACAGCTTTCAAACTTGGCATCATTGTTTCACTCGCCACTAATGCTGCTCTTTATAATGAGTGGGTCGGTAATATATTTTTTGAGGCTCTGCCGAATGCCATTGCACATGCCACACAAGGTACAATACACTCAGATAAAAATATATGGGATGATCTGATAAATAAAGCTATTTCACATATTTTAGATTCAACAAAATCTTCATCATGGCTTGCACTGGGGGCGTATCTTGTTTCATGGATTTATGCTTCGCTCTGTTACACAATTGCTATTATTTTTTGCCTAATTGGTTTTATCGTCACACTGTTTGCTAAACTTGGTTTGTTTCTTGTCATATCAGTAGGACCGCTCTTCATAAGCCTCTATATGTTTTCATCAACAAGGCGTTTTACAGAGGCATGGTTAGGACAAGTTGCAAACTTCATCATTTTACAGGTATTAGTCATCTTGCTTGGTAGTATGTATATCGAACTTGCAATGAGTGTCTTTACAAAAAACATTAAAGATTTCGTGTTAGCCTACGGCGAATTCTTCGTGGTTGGCGTTGGTGGTATTTTTCTTTTCTTCAATTTACCTGGCATTGCTTCCGCTTTAGCCTCTGGGGGAGCCTCCCTTACAGGCTCAGGAGGAGCTAAAACGATAACGAACGGTGCAAAAAAATTAGCATCACTAATAGCACAATTAGCAAAGGCCTAAGTTCAAATGCGGAAATTTAAAAAAATTGGGATTATCTTACCATTTCTCTTTCTCAGTGGCTGTGTGTCTTCACCAAACACACTGAAGTCACTCCCAAAGTGTGATGGATATTCTAAACGTCCACTCAACAGATCGATGTGGAATTGGGAAGGGAAAAAACCCACGCCCACGCCCATTATCATCAGTAACAACACCCCTTCACCCGTAGAAGGTAAGCTGGAAATGCTTCTGGCACAAAAATTAACGGATGAAGAAATCAAATCTTACAAAAATTGCGGGCAAAAAGCATGAAAGAAAAAGACATAGAACAATACATTGCTGAAGCGCGCTCGTTCGATCAAGATCGCATGCTCGCCTCACGCCGCACCACCCGCGTCTCGCTTGCCATTGCCGGCATCGCGGTTGCGGTTGCAATACTGTCTTCTCTCGCGGTCATCACCCTCACACCCCTTAAAACCGTGGAACCTTTTGTGATCCGTGTAGACAATTCAACCGGCATCACCGAAGTTGTGGAAGCCTTAAAAGAAGGTCCCACCAATGTCGACGAAGCAATCACACGCTACTTTGCTGCAAAATATGTCCGCTCCCGTGAAGGCTTCACCACAGAAGAAACACAACACAACTTCCAAACCGTCTCTCTCCTCTCTTCTTCTGAAGAACAGGAAAGATTTGCCAGCTGGTATGGAGCAAGAAATCCCCAAAGTCCTCAAATTCTCTATAAACACGCCGCCGTTACAATAACAATAAAATCAATCTCCTTTATCAATGACGATGTTGCCCAAGTGCGTTACTACAGAACCATTCATGACAATGAAACCAACAAAGAATTCATCACCCACTGGGTTGCAACACTTACCTTTGAATATATCAATGCCCCTATCTCTGTCCAAAACCGTTTGATAAATCCTCTAGGGTTTATTGTTAGTGAATATAGAACCGATCCGGAAGTGGTCAACTGATCATGACAAAAAAAATTCTTTTTCTCATTCTTAACATCGCTATTACCCTTTCTTTAACGCCTAGCCATGCCAGTATTTTTCCCACCCGTGCGCCAAGCGATAGCCGCATTCGCTTTATCAACTATGATGCCTATAATGTCACAAAAATTATTGGCTCCATACGCTCATCGGTACAAATAGAATTTTCTCCCAATGAAGAAATTGCCCATGTGGCAATTGGCAACAGCGTTGCATGGGAAGTCGCCCCCGCTGGCAATATTCTTTTCCTCAAAGCGCGGGAAGTCCAACCCATTACCAATCTCCAAGTCGTCACCACAAAGCTTGATGGCTCAAAGCGCTCCTATCAATTTGAACTCATGGTCAAAGATGGGGAAATTTCATCTGGACAAGAAACATATTTCCTTGTGAAATTTCGCTACCCACAAGAAGAAGCAGAACAAAGAAGACTCGCAGCCCTTATGCGACAAGAAAAACAACAAGCCCAGCGTATCGATAATGTCTTCAACGCTTCTGAAACCTACGGACCTCGCAATTGGGCTTACACCGCTCAAGGCTCTATCACTCTTGAACCCTCCTCTGTTTATGACAATGGCAAAACAACAACATTTACATTTCCAGACAACCAAGAAATCCCTGCCATTTACATTGTCAGCAATGACGGTACAGAATCGCTGGTTCCCAAAACCACAAGAGGCAACATGGTGATTGTCCATGCCATTAGCGCACGCTTCACCCTAAGACAGGGAAAAAACGTCCTATGCGTCTTTAACGAAGCCTATCAACCAAAAGGCACAAATCCAAATACCGGAACAACCTCACCATCTGTTGAACGTAAAATTGCATCAGATCTTTAAATAAGCGGGAATTGAAGGGGACAACACATGAGTGATAAATCAATCATCGAAGATCGCGGATCTATTGGGGATGGCAAAAACAATAGCGCCAAAAGCGCTGGCAAAAAAATAGTTGTCGCAATAGCTTGTATAGGAATCTGCGGCTATGTGCTCTGGAACATCTTATCCTCCCCCACAGAACAAAAAGACACCGCAAAAGCTCATAAAAAACAAGAAAAAAGCTTTCACAATTCCCTCGCCCCTTTAGAGCTCGCGCCCTCTGACCCGCGTGCAAACATAGCGCCAATAACCTTACCACCCCCACAACCACTCGCACAAGAACCCAAAAAAGATGACCCACTACTTGATGCCGCAAGACGTGCCCCTGTTCTCGCTTTTGCCAAAGGCTCTAAATCTCAATTAAAAGACATCGTCAACACGACTCTCAACCCCTTTGAAAAATTCCATGCCCTTGAAAATCTCGCGAATGCGCAAAATTCTCCTGCCCTTCAAGACACACAAAATTTTGCAACCCTCTTAAAACCTACCAAAACAGAAGAAGCAAAAGCAAAAGCAAAACTCATCGGCAATAGAAACTTTATCATCGCCATGGGAACCTCTATTCCCTGTATCTTAGAAACCGCATTAAACAGTGAGCAACCAGGCTTTGCAAGCTGCATCATCAACCGTGATATCCTCTCTGACAATGGGCGCGTTGTTTTGCTTGATAAAGGAACCCAAGTGATTGGCGAATACCGCGGAGGGATAAAACAAGGTCAATCTCGCCTCTTTGTACTCTGGACAAGAGCAAAAACCCCAACCGGTGTCATCATCGACCTTGCCTCACCCGCAACCGACAGTTTAGGCAGAGCCGGTTTTGATGGCAACATCAACACCCATTGGTGGGAACGCTTTGGCTCTTCCCTTTTACTCACCGTTATTGATGGTGCCACAACAGTTTTAACAAATAAAATAGTAGGCAATTCCAATAAAGAAGGTTCAAACAACTCTGGAGGCGGCGGTTTTGAAGGCGCAAACAACACTGGAAAAGATGCCGCCAGTATTGCTCTTGAAAATCAAATCAACATCCCTCCTACCTTAGAAAAATTTCAAGGCGAACTGGTCAACATTTTCGTAGCAAAAGATCTCGATTTTTCCTCTGTCTATAAACTAGTCGTAAAGAGCAAAAGAAACCGCTCTACTCCCAGCTATTCCTTTTTTCATTAAGCCAATAAAGTCACATTATGCCCTCAGCAAAAAATGCAGAACGCGCCTCCATCGTCTTAACAAAATTAAAGATCTTAGATGACTTCCTCAATGATGAGAATTTATTTGAAATTGTTATCAATCGCCCTGGCGAAGTAATCGTTGAGGGTCCCAATGGTTGGCAAACCCACATCTTAAAAGAACTAACCTACGGCGAACTAGAAGGGATTGCAAAAGTTGTTGCTGCCTACACAACACAAAAAATCAGTGTAGAAAACCCCGTTCTCTCCGCAACACTGCCAAACAACGAACGCATACAAATTGTTATGCCTCCAGCAGTTGCAGCCAATACCATTAGCATGACCATTCGTAAACCTTCATCACGCACTTTTTCTCTTGAAAGTTTACATGAAAACAATCTTTTTTCTGTTGCCCAAAACACCAGTTTCACACCCACGCAACAAATGACAGAACGGTTATCCGAACTCTCTGATACAGACAAAAAACTAACAGATTTGTTTCTGGCCAAAGACTTTTGCACCTTTTTAGAAAGAGCCGTTATTACACAACAAAATATCTTAATATCGGGCAAAACCGGTTCTGGTAAAACAACCCTCTCCAAAGCTTTGATTGCAAAAATCCCTGACTATGAACGAATTCTCACCATTGAAGACACGCCAGAACTTGTCGTTCCGCACGCCAACAAAGTGCAGCTCTTTTATTCAAAAGATAACCAAGGCTTAGCAAAAGCAGGTGCAAAAGAACTGCTTGAATCAGGATTACGCATGCGCCCCGACAGAATCCTTCTACAAGAGCTGCGTGATGGTACAGCCTTTTACTACATCCGTAATGTCAATTCTGGTCACCCCGGCTCCATTACCACCGTCCATGCCTCAACAGCCCTTGCAGCCTTTGAACAAATGACCCTTTTAGTCAAAGAAAGTGACGGTGGTGGTAATTTAGCACGCGATGATATCCGCGGCTTATTAATCTCGATGATAGATGTCATCATCCAATGTAAACGCCTCGAAGGCAAATTTCGTGTAACAGAAATCTATTACGACCCCTTCAAACGCCGTGATGCTTTTTAAAAAAACGCTACCCCTCACACCCTTTTTTATAAGCAAAAACTATACCAATAGAGCTTTCTTAAAAACACGATTATAAGCCGCGGATATCATCGCGTGCTAAATTACCACCATAGCTTCAAGTTCAGTGTCAATAATCGAAAACAACAAGTAAAAAGAAGTAAAAATATCATCCCCATTCCCAATCACGAATGCGCCCCACAGGAAAACCAAAACGTGCCGAAAATGATATCTATAACCCTATATTTTTTCTGATTTTTTTTGACATCAACATTTGCAGGAATATAGATACCAAATTTAGTATCCGCTTCACCTTTAGCTTCAGACAAGAGCTTCACGAGCACCTTGTAATATACGAGATCCTGCTTTATGTGCCTTATCCATTATTATTCTTTTCGATATTCATCAAGGCGCAATATAAAAATTTTCTTCAACGCATTCCTCTCTGATTTTGTCAAATTACCTCAAGATGATTGACTGTAAATATCTTCGATCAACACCGGAATATTTTAACCACCAAAAAAGGGTATAACTTTATATCCCCCACTTTTACTCTTATGCTTTTAAACCTAACTTTCCTTGGCTTTCTCTCAACCCTTGCATAAGACCACCAGCATCTGAATGAGTAGCAATAAAAGAAACAATATCAAATAATTATTCAGGCGATATGCCTTCTTCTTTCACAGAAATTCAATAAGCTGCCATTTCAATCACGGTTTGCATACATCATTCAATATACGGAAACACCCATAACGATAATGATGTAAATGAAAAGCTAATTTGAAGTGAATGATCAGAAATATCAAATATCCAAATGACAAAACAAATCTTACCTATCTTCAGCTATATCTCTTTACCCTTGTCACTTCTCTTAACCCTTGTCACTTTTCTCGAAAGTTTTAAGCGTTTTCGCATTAGAAATAGACATATCAAACGGCAATCCTTTTTCATGAACAACTTTTGTCAAAGCAATACGGATGAAATCAGACACCGTAAGTCCTAAACTTGCTAATATCTCACCGGATTTTTTTTAACGCCCTATCTATGCAGGCACGTACAACATCTTTTGTCACACCCATATTAAACACCTCCTTTGATTACCTCTCTTTTACCGTATGGCTTAATCGAGTTATGAAAATAAGATTTTATTCCTTGTCTTATCCGCGTTACATCTTTTGACCTTGTACGCTCATACGCATGATTTAGCTCTTGTATACGTCTCTGTTGCAAAAACTTAACTGCCATTTGAAACTCTTTTATGCAATCTTGATCATGAGACTGTTGTTAAAAAATTGCTTTTGATAGATCATAATTTGTTTGCATAGCAAGCCAAGCACGTGCTGTGCTTACACCAGACATTTCAAGCCTAATAGCAAGATTAGCACTCATAGCGGCTTTTCCATTTAAAACTCTAGAAAGTGCTACACGAGATATACCAAGCTACTCTGCTGCTTCATTAACGGATAAACCAAGCTCTTTGATCACATCTTCTCACAATAATTCACCGAGATGTGAAGGATTCTTCATCATTGTTTAGATCTGCTTTTTGATGATAATCCAGATAATCAACCATTTCGACATCTATGCTATCAAAGCGAAATATTACGCGACAATTTCCATTTACAGTAATTGACTAATAATCCTTGAAATCACCTTTTAGCAGATGTAATCAAAAGGACGGATAACTCAAAATCTTTTGGCGATACATCTCCTTCAAGAGCACTTAGAATACGCTTTAATTTTTGAGCATGGGCGGTTCTAATCCCTTCAGTCGTACCAGTATTATAGAAGGCTTCAATCCTTTTATGTTTAAATCCTAAAATCATAAATGAATATAGAGTGTCCCCCTCCAAGATCCAAAAAATGTTCATTATTTTTACATCACACGGCTTTTTTTACTTTATAAACATTAGAACTGTCGTGAAAAAATTGCTTATTCTCATCTCTTTCTCATTATTCTACTAATTATTGGAAAAGTATAAGTTCATAATTAGGAGGAGCTAAACGTAATAGGAGCGTATCATATCTCCAATTGGCAGCGGCACTTAGAAACATCAAGATGATATAACCACAATGACCATTGCTGTTTGATGTTCATGGGGCGCTGCACCCGCTGTATGTCCAGTAAAAAGAATGAATAACACTAATAAACTCCCCCTACAAACTCTGTTAAACTAATAACCGGTTTACGAATAAGTAAAAGAAAAAGGAAAATCAAAAAAAGGCATATTTTTCATATCTTACGAACTATAGAGAACTCTATACGCATTGTAGTTATTAGAATTAGACTTTTCCCTTTTTTATTTAATTTGTTCGTAGATAGAGTATCCATTACCGTTATTACATCACTAACAAAGTTAATAATCATACCTTTTGTAATTGCCAAAATCCCGCATTAAAATCAGACCTTTATTCAAAGATGATCTGATAATTTTCTCAAAAAAATCAAGATTCCTCAAGTGCAGTCCCCATGCGTACATCATGATGAATAATAACATCCATCAACTCTGTCACGACAGTGTCCAATACTTCTCGTGCATCGCCTTCAGCCATAAGGCGGATAACCGGTTCAGTTCCAGAAGCGCGGATCACCAGCCGTGCCTCTTTTCCCAACCGCTTCTCTGCTTGATCAATGGCCGCTTTGACGGGATTTTTTTTCAAGACATTTTTATTTTTAATCGTTACATTTTTTAAAATTTGCGGTACAGGTTCAAACCGTTTACACAATTGGCTCATAGGGCTTTGACTTTCCTTCATACAGGCTAAAATCTGCAATGCAGCCACCAAGCCATCACCCGTTGTGCCAAAATCACTGAGCACGATATGGCCAGAAGCCTCACCACCAACATTATATCCCTTTTGGCGCATGGCATCGACAACATAACGATCTCCAACTTTTGTCCTTACAAGGTGCAACCCTTTGCTATTCAAGAAACGTTCCAGTCCAAGATTTGACATAATCGTTGTGACAACACCATTACACCGTAATCGTCCCATTTTATGCCAATTTTCAGCAATTACAGCAATCAACTGATCTCCATCAACCGTTTGTGCTTTTTCATCAACAATGAGAACACGATCTCCATCTCCATCAAGAGCAATCCCCACATCAGCACGCACTTCATGCACTTTTCGTTTTAAAGAGCTTAAATCGGTTGATCCACATTTTTGATTAATATTGGTCCCATTGGGTTCATCATGAATAGCAAAAACCTCAGCCCCCAATTCCCATAAAGCACGGGGAGCCGCTTTATAAGCAGCCCCATTGGCACAATCCACAACAATACGCACAGTATCTAAGCGAACATCACGCGGCAAAGTTCGTTTGGCATATTCAATATAACGATAAATATCCCCCTCAACCCGTTTTGCATAACCAATTTCGGCAGAACTTGCTAAAGATTTTGAAAGATCTGTATCGATCAATTGTTCAATTTTGGCTTCCATATCATCTGAAAGTTTAAAACCATCAGGACCAAAAAGTTTAATTCCATTATCATAGAACGGATTATGAGAAGCAGAAATCATCACCCCAAGATCCGCTCGCAAAGAGCGGCAAAGCATTGCAACAGCAGGGGTTGGCACTGGACCCAATAAAAAAGCTTCCATCCCCGCAGCAGTCAATCCTGAAACCAAAGCGTTTTCCAACATATAACCAGATAATCGTGTATCCTTGCCAATCACCACACGATGAGATTGATGTTGTGAGCGAAATAAAACCCCTACAGCCATCCCCACCTTCATGGCAAAATCGGGTGTCATAGGAAATGAATTGGCTTTCCCCCGAATTCCATCTGTACCAAAATATTTTTGCACCATGCCTCTTTCCTTTAATATATAATTCTTCCCTTGGCTTTTCCTTAAACCCCTAACAAGCCCCCTTGGTACAATAGTCCCCCCGCTCCCCGTATAAAATCAGATCATTGATCTAAACCTTCATGCATTTAAACAATCAAGCCCCCTATTCACCATCTACACATCTAAACCACTCTCAAGCAATTATGTTTACACCCTTCCACATAAAAGCAATATTATCTCCTCAAAATGCTCTATACACCCCTTTAATACAACCAACGGATAATCTCACACACTTGCTAAATCCGTAAAGAAACCCAGCACCAAACCTCATACCCTACAAAATCAGCAAGGAAATCTATCGCCTAACCTCACAACCCTACCACATTAGAAAAGCAACAGTCCACCTCGCCTTGTAGCATGCTAAAGCCGTCATAATACAACGGCTTTGCTTAATTTTTTGCTTCCATATTTTTGCAAATATTACAAGAAAGGCGCAAACAAAACTTGCGCCTTTCTCAAAAAAATTAGAAGTTTTCCTAAAACATCGTCACTCAAGCGGTATTAAATAATTCTTATTTTTCTTTATCATCTCCCGCAGTATTGGACTTCTTTTCAGCATTACTTTTAGAGCGGTTGACTGATTTTGTAGTACCTTTTGTGCTTTGTGCTTTTTTCTCAGTCTCATCCGATTGCACTTCTTTAGACTGAGCCTCCTTAAGCGCAACATTACTGGATTTTGCTGTTTTTTTCCCAACAGCTGCCTCTGCTTTGTCTGCCTCGCCTTTATCGGTCTCTACTTTATGAGGCGCTGTTTTAGAGACTGCTTCAGCGTTTTTTTCATCCACCACTGTTGTCTCTGTCTTCATTTTTCCAGTTTTTGGAACAGAAGACCCCCGTGGCGCAGCACCCTCATCTTTCTGTGTGCGTGAAGGAGGCTTTCCTGCAATAACTTCGTTAATTTCAGCTCCCGTTAAAGTCTCATATTCCAACAAACCTTGTGCCAAAGCAAACCATTCTTTTCTTTTTGTTTTCAAAATGTTTGTCGCATTTTTATAGGCATCATCAATAAGCTTACGCACTTCCATATCAATCATGCGTGCTGTTTCTTCAGAGACATTTTGTGTTCGCGCAACAGAATGACCCAAAAAGACTTCATCTTGGTTATCGCCATAAGCTACATTTCCAAGCAGATCAGAAAATCCCCACCGTGTGATCATTGCACGTGCTAATTTCGTTGCTTGCTCAATATCAGAAGAAGCACCGGAGGTGATATTTTCCTTTCCAAACTTTAATTCTTCAGCCACACGTCCACCCATCATAATAGCCAAACGAGAAATCATCCACCGATAACTCATAGAATAGCGATCGCCTTCAGGCAATTGCATCACCATTCCCAATGCTCTTCCCCTTGGAACGATTGTTGCTTTGTGGACAGGATCAGCAACCGGCACATTAAGAGCCACAATAGCATGTCCTGCTTCGTGATAAGCAGTGAGTTCTTTTTCCTCTTGTGTCATAGCGGTTGAACGACGTTCAGCCCCCATCATCACCTTATCTTTGGCATCTTCGAATTCTTGCATCGTGACAACTCTTTTATTACGGCTCGCAGCCATAAGAGCAGCTTCATTGACCAGATTCATCAGGTCCGCACCGGAAAATCCTGGTGTTCCCCTTGCCAAAATTTTCAAATCAACGTTAGGCGCTAAAGGCACGTTGCGCACATGCACTTTCAAGATTTGCTCACGCCCAGAAACATCAGGGTTTGGCACAACAACTTGCCGATCAAAACGCCCTGGTCTCAATAAAGCAGGATCAAGGACATCAGGACGGTTTGTTGCGGCAATAAGAATAATACTTTCATTGGGCTCAAACCCATCCATTTCGACAAGCAACTGGTTTAAGGTCTGTTCACGTTCATCGTTTCCACCGCCAAGACCAGCCCCCCGATGGCGCCCTACAGCATCAATTTCATCGATAAAGATAATACAAGGTGCATTTTTTTTAGCCTGTTCGAACATATCGCGCACACGGCTTGCCCCAACACCAACAAACATTTCAACAAAATCAGACCCTGAAATGGTAAAGAATGGCACATTGGCTTCACCTGCCACAGAACGTGCTAGCAAAGTTTTACCGGTTCCTGGAGGACCAACAAGCAAAACACCGCGTGGGATACGCCCCCCTAAGCGTTGAAATTTTTGTGGTTCGCGTAAAAATTCAACAATTTCTTGAAGATCTTGCTTTGCTTCTTCAACGCCAGCAACATCTTTAAAGGTAATACGTCCTTGCGCTTCATTAAGCAATCTTGCTTTCGATTTCCCAAATCCCATTGCACCACGTGATCCATTTTGCATTTGCCGCATAAAAAAGACCCACGCCCCCACGATAATAATAACAGGTAATAAGGAAAAGAGGAGATTGAGGAAAATGCTATTTCCAGAGCTTTCAGGAATAGCTTTAACATTGACGTTTTTGCTTTCCAACTTTTGTATCAAACCTGGATCGCGAGGAGCATAGGTTGAAATAGCTCTATGTTCAATGGTTTTCCCTGTTAATTTTTGACCTTGAATGGTCACAGATTTCAACTCATTATTCTCAACTTTTTGCAAAAATTCAGAATAGGAGACTTCTCCACCACCAGAACGTTGGCTATCTCCATTAAAGAGAGAAAACGACACAATCAAAATCAAGGCAATAACTCCCCAAATAAGGAGAGAGCGGTAATTGGAATTCATATTCAGCCCACTTAATCAAATATAGATTTCAAACAGTTCCCCTTAACATATAACCTTGTCAGCCCCTTGCCAAGGGATGAGAAGCTGTTTATTTTCTTTTAGAGTAATTTTCCTTTATCTTTTCACCTCAATATTAAAAAAAGGTTCCACAACATTCACCAAGGCAGCATCTTCTCGTGAGGAAAGCCAATCGAAAGGTGCCATAATCCGCTTGACGATAACATGTTTATGAATAACTGCTTGAGAAATCAACTCTGGAATATCATACCCTTTATGATTTGAGATCATCAGCAGCGATTGTAAAGAGGGAAAATGAGGCTTTTCAAGCTCAAAATCGCTATTTTTTAATAAAAATTTCAGCTGTTCTAAATTTGCGGCTCCAACCTTTATAGCCTCATATCCATGATTTGTGATATGATAGCGCCCATCCCATATAAAAGTTTTATCTGGCTCAACGATAGCCTCTTTCATATTTCGCCCTTCACGCCACAAAGAAATTCCGTGCTTGTTATATTCAATAACAGAACCCGCATAAGTAAAACGCTTCTTTTCTGGAGAATCGAGACAGAGTTTTTGAACAAGCATGCTTAATTTCTGATTGGGGAGCAAATAAAATCCCCCTCCCATCAGCACAGCAAAGAGCCCCACCACGAAAGGAAAACTGGAATGTTTCTGTAAAAACAGCGCAGGCTTTGCTATGAAACAACGCCCATGTTGGACAGTAATATCCAGCGCTAAGATCAAATCAGCAATATTTTTGGCTTGTTGACGACGCTGCAATGCGGCTTCATTTATTTTTTGAGCAATATAAGCCAATTTTTGTGGAGAAAGAGATTGACGCACGCGCACACGTTCAAAATTGCGATCTTCATTGGTTGGATCATCAATCCATGTTTGTCCTTGTAAGCGTAAATAATTCCGTAATGTTTGGCGTTTTACACCAAGGAGTGGCCGAATCAAACGCACTTTTCTATGCAACAACGCCTCACGCGGAATACAGGATAAACCGCGCTCATAAAGGGGACCATAGTTTTTTTCGGCAATATTTTTTCTCGTTTTTCTGGTATGATCCTCATCACGTATACCCTCGGCTTCACCGCGCAAAGCACCAGCAAAACCACTGGCATAAACCTCATCGCGCATAGCAACAGCTTCACTATATAAAGCACCTCTATTCTTTTGGAGACGTTGATACCGCATATGATAGGTCTCAACCTGATCATTGAGTGTATGCCCCGTCATAATAAGTGATGCGCCTTGTTTTTGTGCTTCTTTAACCAAGAGATCATAGCGTGCAACACGCGCGCTGGAAGCAATATGCGTCTTTGGCTTTTCGCCTTCCCATCGCACAGTGATATGTTGAATATCATGGACACGACAAATTTTCGCAACAGTTTCTGCTTCACGCATCGATTCTTTACGCAATTGATGATCAACCGTGACAACAATCATTTCTGGAGGAAATGCGAGAGTTTCCAAATGCTCTTTGACCAAAAACATCAAAGCCAAAGAATCGCTTCCCCCTGAGACGGCAAGAATCAACTTCTGACATTGAATAAAATCCGATGTTTTAAAGAGATTTCTTGCCAGTCTAACGCACACCGAAAACGACCTCGCTGTTTATTTTGCAGGTTTACAAAAAACAGATGCTAATGTTTGTTGACGTTTTGATTTTTTCACAAAATGAGCACAATCGTCTTTATTTGGCTCAAGAGCGACCATACTTCTTGCTAATTTCAGCAAAATCTCAGAGGTATAGAGCTTCTTTTTATCTGCATACCATGCGGTAAGATAAACTTGTGCTGCTTCATGATAGCGTTTTTGCCCCAACAAAGATTCGGCCAACCAAAATAAAGCATCATCACTCAAAGAATCTTTTTTGTAACGATTTTGAAAAGCGCAAAAGCTTTTTTCAGCATCAACATAGTTAGCAGAACGAATAAAATCATACCCTTCCTTATACAAAGCTTTAGAAGAAGAAAGATTGTCACTCTGATGTGCTTCAATTGGAGCACTTACTTCATGCGCTTTGTTAAAAGGTTGACTGTTTTCATGATCATGGCTCTCCACCTTAGCTTCCACAGCAGCAACCTTTGTCTGATCACCTGTACTATGGTCCTGCTCTATCTCTTCTTTTACAGTCTGAGATTTTTCATCTACAGCAGACTTTTCAAAAGAACAAGAATAAACAGAAGAGGCTTCTGTATCAAAAAGCTCGTGAAACTGCTTGTTAACATTTTTTAGACTGTTATGCTCAAGCACCATTCGTATCTTATGCAAAAGCTTATCTAAATCATAATCTTTAAATAAAGCCTGTTGATTCTCTAAAATAATCCCTTGGTGCTCCGCAACACTAGTGGCTTTTTCCATCGCGCTAGATGCTGCTTTATCGGTTGCTTCAGGAGCTTCTTTTACAGCATCAATTGCCTTATTAACAGCGTCAGTGGCTTTTTCCACCGCGCTAGATGCTGCTTTATCAGCTGCTTCAGGTGCTTCTTTGACAGCAGCGACAGCCTTATTAACAGCGTCAGTGGCTTTTTCCGCCGCGCTAGATGCTGCTTTATCAGCTGCTTCAGGAGCTTCTTTTACAGCATCGACAGCCTTATTAACAGCGGCAGTGGCTTTTTCCACCGCGCTAGATGCTGCTTTATCGGCTGCTTCAGGAGCTTCTTTAACAGCATCAACAGCCTTATCAACAGCGTCAGTGGCTTTTTCCACCGCGCTAGATGCTGCTTTATCGGCTGCTTCAGGCGCTTCTTTAACAGCATCAACAGCCTTATTAACAGCGTCAGTGGCTTTTTCCGCCGCGCTAGATGCTGCTTTATCAGCTGCTTCAGGTGCTT